>NZ_JBFTRT010000372.1:0-9167 GCF_056399685.1 Pedobacter sp. 01N416 | reverse complement strand
GGGTGGTGGGATCGGGAATGGGCAGGTTTCCGGCCTGTCCAGCTGCATATACAAATGCAGAGCAGTTGAAGTCGGTAAAGTGGTACTGCGCTGGTGGGCTGCTGACATAGTTGATGACTTTTTGAAAGTTTTCACTGTTGACGTAATAGGTGGAGCTGATATTGTATTCTCCTAAACCATTGTCCAGGATCTGCGATTTTGAATCGAGTTTTTCCAGGCCTGTGCCGGTGGGGTAGAAGCCGATGGTCTGGGTGATGGTGGTGGTGCCGCTGGTTTTGCTTAAGGAGATGGCGACGTGGCCGAAGGCGTTCTGGCCGACGTTGAAGAAGGTGCCGGGCTGGGGTTCGACGACGTAGATGCGGATGGTGAAGGCGGCGTTGGGGTCGGTGATCTGGGAGAAGCAGTCCATCATTTTTTCGGGGTCGACTTTGCTGTTGTTTTCCCCTGGAAGGTTGGAGGGGGCTGGGGGAGTGGGATCTGGTGATACTTGTCCGCCGCCTCCACCGCCGGATGGGAGTGAGGTGCTGTTGGTGGTATTGCCTCCGTCTCCAGATGACCAGCTCATGCCGTCGTCGTAACTGGTGTAGCTGCAGATCAGTTCGGCATGGACGGTGAATTCCCCGTTGGCGTTGACGTAGCTGTCTTGTAGCCAGGTGCAGCTTTCGGTGAACTGTATGGTCATGGTTTTTCCCTGCTGGCCTTTTGGGGGATTGAGGTCTTTTAAGCGCTGGCCGGGTTGCGTGGTGAGCTTTTCTGTGGTGGCGATCTGTCCGACCTGTTTTCCTTCGCTATAGATCTGTCCGTTTTTTAGACGGTAGTTGAGGTCGTAGCTGAATACCCTTCCGGTGAAGGTTTTGCTATTGATGTTTGTTCCTTTCTGGAGGTAGATGGCATCAGGGATGATTTCCAGGATGCGGGCTTCCAAGGCTTTTGTGTTTGGATTTTTTCTGATGGCAAGCTGGCGGTAGCCCTGTTTGACATTTTGATAGACGGGCTGGCCCTGAAGCCTGATCTTCCAGGTATTGCCTTTCGGACTGGGGCTGTTGGCAGCGGTTTCCCAATGGACCCGGATGTTGCGGATAGCGGTGGTGCTGTCTGGTTGCTCTTTTATAAGCTGTCCCAGATAGGCTTTGGCTTCTGTCCTGCTGAGTGTGATGATATCTTCCGCTGGCCTGGTGTCTGCGCCTTTGGTGTTTTGGATGTTTTGCTCTTTTTTACAGGCAGAGAGGCTGAGCAGGATGAGGGCAAGTATATTAAGTTTTGTTTTCATGGGATGCTGGCTTAGTGAAAAATGGCTCCTGGTTTTGGGCTGTTTTGTGTCTGCTGACACATTTTGAGTTTTTTCCTGCGGATACGGCTCAGGGTTTCGCGGCTGATGCCGAGGTAGGAGGCGATATTCTGCTGGGTGGTCTGCTGTTCGATTTCGGGGTGGGTTTTGAGCAGCAGGTCATAACGGTGCTCAGGCGTTTGAGTACGGAGGAAAATGGCGCGTTCTTCGCTGAGGATGTAGTATTTCTGGGTGACGATCCTGCCCAGTAAGTTGCCTTCCCTAAAGTCGGCGTAATAGGCGTTAAGCTGGTTCCAGGTGATGGACTGGAGTTTGCAGTCCTGCAGGACTTCGATGTATTCGTGGGCGGGCTGTTGGGCGAAAAAGCTGTAGACGGAGATCATCAGGTCGCCTTTGCCCATGAACCAGGTGGTGCATTCTTTTCCGTTTTCATCGATGAAATAAGCGCGCAGGAATCCCTTGCGGATAAAGTACAGTCTTCTGGCGGTTTCGCCGGGACGGAGCAGGAGTGTTTTACGCGGAAAGGTCTGGATAAGGTTTTCCTGGTTGACCCTACTTTGCAAAGGCGCGGGCAGGGATGTGATGAAGCCTAAAGTCTGGAGCAGGTCGGCTTCTTCTTCGGTTAAATTTTGCATAGGTGATCGATTGTGTCACAGATCAACCTTTCGCTGCTTTAAGCGGATTAATATTGTCCTATCGGAACGGATACTATTTTTTAACGGTGAATTGCGGGTTTTAGTATGGGGTGGGGTGATGGCTGTTCTAGTGTCTAGATTGGGGCTCTTTTGTTTGTTCGTTTATTTTTGGTTAAAGGATTAAGGTATGAAAAAAGAAGAAGCATTGTTGGTTGTGGCGGATGTGGCTCAGGCTGCGCTAGAGGTCTATGAAAAGGAGAAGGCGCCATTGGCCCAGATGCGGGAGGTGGTGCTATTGGTGAAGGATAGGCTGTCGGAGCTTAAGGCTATGGTAATGGAACAGGGTTTTGGATCGGTGGAGGAGGAGATCGGTTTTTTTAAGGTGGTGTGGCCGGCGGTGTATAGCTGGCAGGTTTATGCGGCGGACCGTTTTGCGGTGGAGCTGAGGAGGCCTGTGGATGAACGGGGAAAGGTGATGGGTTATCTTCGTGGGGAGCTGGATTATGTGCAGAAGATTTTTTTACGCTATCCGGTGCAGTTTGTGTATTTCAGGCAGGGGATGGAAGGGCTGGACAGTGCTTATTTTTTGGGGGAAGGGAAAAGGGATGTGGCGCTGGAAGGGCTGGATGTAGATGCTGATGGACAGTTCGCTGGACCATGGAGTTATCTCTGGGCAAAGTTTATGGCGGGGGAAAGGTTGAGGGATTATTTATTGGCGGAACTTGCTGGGCTGGAGGTTGGTATAGGAGGTGGCGAGGCAATTACTGTTCCAGCGAAGCCGGTCCGTACGGGCGGGATGCGCTGGACGGGGGAGAAGGTGAACCTGATCGAGCTGGCGCATGCGCTGTTTGTGTCGGGGCAGATTGATAACGGCAAGGTGGGGATTACGGAGTTTTTTGAGCGGATGGGCAGGTGTTTTGAGATTGATCTGGGAATCCCCAAGCGGGGTTTTGATGATCTCGGTTCTCGGAAACGGTTGAGCAGGACGCATTTTCTGGAGGTGCTACGGGAGGGGCTGAATAAGAAGTTTGATGATGCGGATACTTTTGATCCCAGAAAGGGGAGGTTTTGAGCTGATAAAAAAAGGATAATCAATTTAATGATTACCCCTTATCTAAATTAATGCTCTCTGGCTTTCGCCGGATGTAAGGCGCTCATCCCTTACACTGCAATTATACGAAAAAAAATGTTTTCTGGTTTTTTATATGATAGCAATTGTCCTGAAGGAAGATGGTTGACCGCACTTAATTTATAACCAATAGCATATGGAAGGACCAGTTTTAGTGAACTGTTGGGAAGGTATTCTGAGAATTAACACAATTATCTTACTGTTATTCATAACCTCTTGAAGGGGTGATTTAAAAATCGACAGAAAAATGCAGCGCGTTTCCAAGAGGAGGTTACACTTGCTGGATGTCTCAGTAGTTCTAGTATAAACAGATCACAGGCTAACATATCCAAGCCAGAATGTGTTTCTACTTAGGATTAAAATTCAACTTCGCAGCTACGATCTATTAGAGTCCCGAATTTTATCGGACACATTCAGTGGGATCTCACAAGAAAAATGGTTTAAGGTGTTTTTCTTTTTTAGTATATAATCTTCTGTATGCAGTAATTTCAAACGTCGTTCGATGTTGTTGATGGCATCATCGAAGCCGTTCGTATCAAGATTTGTTTTTTTCTGCTTGAATTCAAAAGATAAGATGTTTTTATCGGCATCGACGTTGATATTTACGGGGTTTTGTAGTTCACTGGTAATCCCATATTTAACGGCATTCTCCAATAATGAAAATAATAGTAGGGGAGGAATTTCAACATTTAGATTTGTGTCATATTTAATATCAACATAGAATTCATCCATATTTAAACTTTTATGAAGTTTGATATAGGTGTCTAAACATTCAAGTTCTTTTTCGAGTTCAATTAAGGGGACATTGCTATTGTAGATCATGTACCGCATAATGGAAGAAAGCATCAACAGTTCCTCTGCCGTATCATCAAGACTTTCTCTTGCTTTTAAATGCATTTGATCTAAAGATTGGACTAGAAATGCAGGATTAAGTTTTGCTTTGAGGTATTGAGTCTCAATGAAATTCTGTTGAGCGTTCATAATCTCCTGACTTTTTTTCTTTGTAAAAAAGTCTATTGTCATCATGAAGATTAAACTTACAGACATTACAAGCCCCGATAGTAAAAAAGAAATAAAAAAAACAATGATATAATGTGAATAATTTTGGGGCAATGAAGCATCATTGATGTGTATGCCCCTTGAGAATAAGTAAAAGATCGCTGTCTTGAAGACCGATACAAAAAGGATGGTTAAGCAAAAAAAAACTATGAATAGTTTATAGTTTTTAACTTCGGTTATGAATTTTGGGAATAGATAAAAATAATTGAAGTAGAATGCCGCTATATTAGTGAGGAATAATATGATGTGTTGAGGATCATATAACTCATTGATGTTTTTCTTATCAAGTTGAAAGATGAGAACATAAGCACCAAAATATAGCGCCCAGAAAATTATGTGTAAAAGCCATATGAAAATGTTCTTCTGCATAAATRAGATGATTATAATGTTCAATGCCAAATTACAAATTTTCTTTTTTCATTGCCGTGGTTCTATACAAACGCACCTTTTCTATCGACGAATGGGCATTTATAGCGAACTAACCTGCTATTTGAAGGTTTGAATAACCATGGCTTAAATCGTTCCATAATCAAAAAGATAATAACATTTATAACCGGAAAGAAATAAAAACAAAAAAGCCTGGCTTCTGCAGACAGCAGATTTATGCCAAGCTTTCTATTAGACTGTCCAAAAACAAATTAAATCATAAAGACTTTGTTGTTTTTGAATAATAATGGGGCCAGTTGATTAGGGACAGATATTAATATCTGGCTTCAATGTTTAGTTTTTTTTTCATTTTGATTTGATTTTAATAATTAATTATTGGTTAAACTTTAATTTAATTGTTCTGCAGGTGTTACTTTTGGTATAAAAATGTAGGCATCATAAGATTCAAATAAATTTAATGTTCTGAACCGGGGCTTACCTCCATCTGTTGCGCCAACATTGTAAAAGATCCGATTTGAATTTGCCCAAGACCGAGCCATCGTTTTATTCAAATCCATAAAAAACGGAACTTTGAAAGTTTTTAGAATCTCAAATGAAAGATTATCTTCACTCGGCGGTAGGTAAAATATTGACTTTTGATTGGTCCTCGTACTAATAGCCCGAAATCCTCCTTGAGCAAAATCAGAATAAATACAATAGTACTTGTCCCCCATTGCTGCTCTTAGGTAGGTCCCGGTTCTTTTTTGCTTGACCAGGTTAAAAAAATAACCTTCGACTGATTTTTTTACATGAACATTGTGAGCTGCAAAAAAGGCTTTTGACTCCTTTCCATAAAAGCTCAATATGGAAAGAATATTTTCTGCCCTACATTTGTCAATAATCTGACCACGCCCATAATAGCTAACTTCATTGATCTTGATGTAATGTTTTATTAGCTGAACGCAGGTTTGTAAAATGAAGTAATTGTTTCGGTTTGAATAAATCTGACTGTTTTTTTTAGCTAGATTTTGTATTGTTAAGCTGACTTGCGTTAGTAGGAGATTAAATGGCTTTGAGTTTTTTTCTAAATGATAAAGCTGATTTATCGATTTTATTAATCCAATGCTTTCTTCGTCCGACTGATCTTGTAGCACATATTTTACTAATCTGGATATCTTTAATACATCTTTTTCATCAACGCCATAAAAGCGCACTTTCCGTTCATCAGAATTAAAAGCGTTATATTTTCTTATCCAATCGAGAATGTCCAATACCTCTGAGGTTGACCATACCCAAGAACTCTGGTTTTTGAGTAACTCCTTAGGATCTCCTTTACCGGTTAAAACAAAATCGTTGATTTTAACCGTATTTGCAAAGTCTGTTTCCACTAAAAAGAAGCGGTAATTACAGTTTTCTACGAGATATTTAAAAAAAGCCAGTCTGTAAACATTGAATTCGCTACTGCCGTGGGTACCCTCTCCAAAAGAAATAATCTGTGACTTATCACCAATCTTTTTCAAAAACGACAAATCTTTCCCTGTAGCGATCTCATTTGTCCCGGATCTTGTGATCGATACCGGTCCCCAGGAAGGAATTCCGTAGAAAGCGTATTTATAAATAAATACAGAAAGAAAAATTAATAATGTGATTGAGAGAATCAATAGATATTTTGTTTTCGTCATTGAGAGCTGTTAATTTGACTAGGCTATTACTTACATATGTTGTCAGTATTGTTCTATACAATAATAAGAAATATTTGTAAATATAAAAACCATTAAAAAATTTTATTGAAACCTTGGGGATTGATTAATTTAATGACAATTGGTCTTTAACCAGAGAGTAATACAGTTTTTGGTTAGAGATCAATTGATCATGTGTACCTGTTTCAAGAATTTCACCTTTTTCCATCACAATAATCTGATCAGCGTTCTTAACTGTACTGAGCCTGTGTGCTACAATCACAATTGTTTTTCCTTGAAAAGCTTCGTATATATTTGCCATTATGCTCGTTTCATTTTTTGAATCTAATGAATTTGTAGCCTCATCAAAAAACAGAAAATCAGGTTTGTTGTAAAATGCTCGTGCCAGGAGCATCCGTTGTTTTTGTCCTTGGCTCAAACCTTGGCCATTTTCACCAATTTTAGTATTATATCCAAGTGGAAGGTTACTCACGTAATCATCCAGATTTGACAATCTGATCGCTTCCAGCAATCTGTCATCATCAGGGGTATCATCACTGACGGCAATATTCCGTGCTATTGTATCAGAAAAGATATAGCCGTCCTGAAGCACCGCGCCACATTTTTTCCTCCAAAACTTAGGATTGATGTTTGTTAGGTTGTGTTCTCCAACCCTTATTTCGCCTGAGGTTGCGATATAAAATTTTAAGAGGAGTTTCAGGATAGTTGTTTTTCCYGAACCACTCATCCCAACTATTGCAGTAGTTTTCCCGTGTTCTATACGGCAATTGACACCTGATACCGCCTTTTGATACTTTGAAGAGTCGTAAAAGAATGTGACATTTTTTAAAACAATATCCCTATTTAAAAGATTAGGTTTGATGCCGCTTGAATCTATTGCTTCCTCGTCTACATTATTCTGGATGTCCTCTAGGCGTTCAAGAGAGATCTTTGCATCTTGATAGTCATGGACAAAGGTTATCGCTTGCGAAAGAGGGCCATTAAGCTGACCTAAAATATACTGCACAGACATCATCATTCCAAGCGTCATTTCACCACTTATTACCGCCTTGGCGGTAAAATAGGTTATCATAATGTTTTTGACCTGATCGATTATAAAAGAGCCCATTTGCTGAACCTGGTTTATTTTAAGTATCGATATGCTGAGTCGAAACTGTTTTGCTTGTATTCTTTCCCATTGCCATCTCTTTTGGGTTTCGCAATTTTGTTGTTTTATTTCTTGGGCACCCTCTATCAGTTGAATTAGATTGCTTTGACTATTTGACATCTGATCAAATGTTTTATAGTCCATTTCTTTTCTTTTTTTCTGAAACAAAAGAATCCATCCGAAATAAAAAAGACTGCCAATTAAAAAGATCGACAATACGGCGAAACTGTAGAAAAATAATACAATTGAGAAAACTATAAAATTTAACGCGCCAAAAACCGTATTGATGAGAGATGATGTCAAAAATGTCTGAATTCTTCCGTTGTCCCTTATCCTTTGAAGAATATCACCCATTCTTTTATTGTCAAAGAAAGTCATGGGCAATCTCATCATCTTAATGATAAAATCGGACAGTAAAGTGATACTAATCCTTGTTCCCATATGCAAAAAAATCCAGCTCCTTATTCCGCCCACTAGCGATTGGCTGAAGAAAAGTGTAAGCTGGGCAATCAGGATGATATTGATGAAACTTATGTTTCTATTGTTAATGCCAACATCAACAATCGATTGGGTCAGAAAAGGAAAGATGAAGGATAATATTGTATTTATGATCAAACCTATTATGATTTGGAAAATAAACTTTTTATATGGCTTTACATATACAAAAAACGACCCTAACCCGTTTTGCTTCTGGCCGGCTACAATGTCGTTTTCATAAAACAGTTTTGTCGGTTCCAGAACAAGGACCAAGCCAGTTATTTCATTTTTTGTCAGGTTATCTACCGACCACCCCTTAATGAACTCCGAATGGGTGTATTTTATTAGACCAAACGCCGGATCTGCTACATATACGTGAGACTTATTAACCCGATAGACAATAATGAAGTGTTTCTGTTGCCAATAGGCGATAAGTGGAAGCGGTAAATCGTCAATTAGATTTTCAAAAATTACCCTGGCATTGAGCGTCCTGAAACCGATTCGCTCAGCAGCCTCACTAATTGACAATAAAGAGGCGCCTTCCTTTCCAGTATAACAATATTTTCTTAGGTCTTGAATTGAATGTGTCTGGCCATAAAATCTGGAAATCATATACAAGCAGCTTGGTGCACAGTCCATTTGATCAAGCTGTTTGAAATACGGGAATTTTTTATTCATAGAGCATTATTTACAAAAGTAAAAATATGATAATTTTTGTACTTTAGCACACAAGGTAAATATATGTCAGATACAAAACAGTATAGCTTGGAAGTCCAAGATGTAATGGGAATTATTCCTTCAGCAATAATTAGGACAGGCACGKCTGTAATATTCTTAGTAGTCCTGGTACTTGTTTTTTTTTCTTGGTTAATCAAATACCCTGAAATAATTGAGTCCAGAGTTGTCTTAACTACCAAGGTGCCTCCATTGGAAATCACCAATCGTGCTGCGGGAATTTTGTTTCTTTTTAAGAAGGACGGAGATGTGGTTAAACAAAGCGAAGTGGTGGGGTATTTGAAAAATTCCATTTCCTATGAGGATATAACAATGATCAAAAATGATATCCGGGAATTGGAACAGCAGGTTGGTATGAAGGTTGTAAAAATAGATGATAGGCTGATTAACCAAAATTTGATACTTGGCAACCTGCAGCCGAGTGTTATCAACCTAAAACAAAGTTTATACAATTACAATAATTTTAAGGACCAGTTTAATAGTGACCAGCAAATTCAATCCCTTATAAGAGATAAGGAAAGATATCGATTGTTGAATTCAAATTTGGAACGGCAAAAAAGATATTCCGAAGATCAATTGGTTGTCGCAAAAAGAAGGTTTGCAATTGATAGTCTGCTCCTTGTAAAAAGGG
>NZ_JBFTRT010000371.1:0-9619 GCF_056399685.1 Pedobacter sp. 01N416 | reverse complement strand
TATTAATGCACACGCCACTTCAACCGGATTGGGCGATTTAAGTGAATTACAGGCGATTAATACTGTATTCAAAGGTTTACCAGTCGTAATTGGTGCAACTAAATCGATGACGGGTCATTTGCTTGGTGCTGCCGGAGCGGTTGAAAGTGTAATCAGTGTTTTATCGATCAGAGATAATGTGGTACCGCCTACTATTAATACCAAAAATCTTGACGAAAACATTCCAAAAGGATTGAATTTTGTGTTGAGAGAAAGTATTAAAAARGAGATCAATTATGTTTTAAATAACACTTTTGGCTTTGGTGGTCACACCGCGAGTACTATCTTTAAAAAGTATGAGGCTTAATTGATTTTGTTATTCTCAACCTGATTGGGAATTTTTAAAGTGTTTGGTTAATCGCCAAGCACTTTTTTTGTTTTAGATAGGTTTAAATCGTGTCGTCATCTCGACTGGAGTGAAATGGAGAGACCTATTTTTTCAGGGTACAAAAATTAAAACTATACTGGTCTTAGCGTCTCCCTAAGACCTAATAATTTTCTGCCACGGAAACACAGAAGCACGGAAAATGTAATATAACAGTCTTCAATTACGCTCAGACCAACAATCACTTTGGGTTATGCCAATGGGTTAGAAACCAATGAACCAATGCCTAATGACCCCATTATTTATCCATCAATAAATTAACAAGCTCTTTCAATTCTTCAATTTCCAGTTCTAGTTTCTCTATTCTGTTTTCCAGTTCAGTAGGATCAAATTGCGGGGTGCTTATTGTTTCGGTTTCAGGTTCTGAAGTAGTTTCGGCCTGTTCGCCTAAAAGATGAACAAAACGAGCCTCTTTTTGACCAGCTTTTTTTGCCAGTTGTTTTACAAATGCTGGTTCTTCATCTGATAGTTTCTGAAGCTGTTCTAAGACTTCTTCTATGCTTTCAAATTCATACAATCTTCCCGAATTGCTATTGATTTCACCAGGTGTTAGTGGTCCGCGTAAAAGCAATAAACAAATAATGGCCAACTCCGAAGGCAATAAAGGATAAACAATAGCCAGATTATGTTTGTATTTAGTTGCGCGACTTGATCCTCCTGTGGCAGTGGAGATTAAACCTTTTGTTTTAAGTTGATTTAGTGTTAAAGTTATGGTTTCTTCATCGTAATTTACCACAGGATTTCTTGAGCTTTTTTGATTACATGCAGCTGTTAAACTGTTCAAAGTCATTGGGTAATAATCGGGCGTGGTGCGGCTTTTTTCTATTAATGCGCCTAAAACACGTTGTTCTTCTGCTGATAAATCGGGTAGTGGTTTTACGTTGTCCATGTTATAAAAGTATAAATTGGTTGAACATTTTGGAAATTATTTTGTTAATGATTTATTTCTAATGAGTTATATAAAAATACTAACGATAGAATAATTCTAAATTTCTGAATTGCTACATTCTGAGCTTTAGAATTACGAACTTAGGAGTACATCCCAATATCTAAATATCCAATTATGAAATCTTCCGATCAGAAACCAAATCAGGGTGATAGCAGGCGCGATTTTCTCAAAAAAAGTTCGGTAATTACAGCCATTGCATTAACGCCTGGCGTTGCGGTTAAAGCAGCAGAAAGTAATGCCGATGAACGTTTCGCTCAACTTTTCGAGAAAATCCCATTAAAACTTACGGTAAATAATAAAGCATATCAAACTACGGTTGAGCCGAGGGTAACGCTTTTAGATTATTTGCGTGAAGAATTACACCTAACGGGGACTAAAAAAGGATGCGACCATGGCCAGTGTGGCGCTTGCACCGTTCATGTTGATGGACAAAGGGTAAATTCATGCCTCAGTTTAGCTGTGATGAATGAGGGAAAGAAAATTACCACGATTGAAGGATTGGCCAACGGCGAAACTTTGCATCCCATGCAGGCTGCATTTATCAAGCATGATGGTTTTCAATGTGGCTATTGTACGCCGGGACAGATTATGTCGGCTGTGGCCTGTGTACGCGAAGGGCATACTGGTTCGAGAGCAGAAATAAGTGAATATATGAGTGGAAATATCTGTAGATGTGGTGCTTATCCTAATATAGTTGATGCGATTATTGAAGTTAAGGAAGGAGGCGAAAAGGTATGATCAATTTTCAATACTTAAGAACAACCACGGCAAAATCAGCAATTGCCTTGTTGGTAAAAGATAAAAACGCAAAATTCCTGGCCGGAGGTACCAACCTGATCGATTTAATGAAAAGAGGTGTTACGGCGCCCGAAAAACTCATCGATATCAATCATGTTCCATTAAAGCAGATCGAGCAGATTGGAAATAAAATCCATATTGGTGCTTTGGCTTCTAATTCTGCAGTTGCAGACAATGCGCTGATTAAAGAGAAACTGCCATTACTTTCCTGGGCTTTACAAGCGGGCGCATCTGCCCAGCTGAGAAATGTAGCTACTGTTGGTGGTAATATGATGCAGCGTACACGTTGTGGTTATTTTTACGACACCGAAATGCCTTGTAATAAGCGTCAACCCGGTACAGGCTGTGGTGCCATGGAAGGTTTTAACCGCATGCATGCTATTTTCGGGACTTCAGAGAAATGTATTGCCGTTCATCCAAGCGATATGTGCGTAGCATTAACGGCTTTAGATGCTGAAGTGTTGGTGGCCGGCTTCTTATGCTTTTGCACTTGTTTCTGTAGCTGCAGCATTTGAGCTCAGCAATAATAAAATTACCGATATTCGTTTGGCAATGGGTGGAGTCGCGCACAAACCCTGGCGTTTAACAGCATCCGAAAATTTCTTAAAAGGAAAAGAAGCCACCTTATCGAATTTTGAACAGGCAGCCCAGTTGGCCATGAAGGATGCAAAAGGTTTTGGAGGAAATGACTTTAAACTTAAACTGGCACCCAATACAATAATMGAGGCGTTGAATCTTGCAAAATCTAAAGCTTAGTTATGGAAAAGAGAATTTTAAAAGACGACAACGACCGCGTAGATGGAATTTTAAAAGTTACGGGGCAAGCTAAATATTTTGCGGAATACGAACTGCCGGGTTTAACCTATGGTGTTTTGGTAACCAGTACCATTACCAAAGGAAAAATTACAGCGCTCGATACCAAGGCGGCTGAAAAAGCACCAGGTGTAATTGCTGTGATTTCGCATTTAAATAAGCCATCGGCAGCTGCTTACGAGCAGGAAGGCGGACGTGGCATAGAAAACGCTTATAAAACAGCAGAGGTGAAGCTCGAAGAAAGATATTTCCTGCCTATCGAAACACATAACCCGATGGAACTGCACGGAATTATCGCTGATTGGAGGCCAAATAACCAGCTTACCGTTTATGCCAAAACACAAGGTGTAAAAGCTACTCAGGGTACCATTGCAAATGTTTTTAAAATTCCAATGGAGAATATTCAGGTAAATTCGGAGTTTGTTGGCGGTGGTTTTGGAATGGCTTTACGCACATGGCCATTGGAAATTGCAACAGTAATGGCCTCTAAACATATTGGTAAACCTGTAAAAGTGGTGATTACCAGGATGCAAATGTTTACCATGGTGGGTAATCGGCCGGCAGCCATACAAACCATTGGTTTGGGGGCAAACAAAGATGGTAAATTAACAGGGATTACACACAGGGCTTATGGCGAAACCTCTACTTACGAGAACTTTACCGAAGGCGTGGTGAACATGGCAAAGTTTATGTACCAATGCGATAACGTAAATACGGCTTATGCCATTGTTCCGGTAGATCTTGGCGTTCCAATATGGATGCGTGGTCCAGGAGAGGCTACAGGAGCTTTTGCCCTGGAAAGTGCAATTGATGAAATGGCGCATGCTTTGGATATGGATCCATTGGATTTCAGGATAAAAAACGATCCTGAAACCGATCAACAGAAAAACAAACCCTTTTCGAGCAAAAACATTAAAGAAGCCTATAAAATCGGGGCAGAAAAAATAGGGTGGGGCAACCGGAAAAATAAGCCTGGCAGTTTGATTGAAGGACCATGGCAAACAGGTTATGGGGTAAGTGTTGGCGTTTTTAACGCCAATAGAGGTAAAGCCAGTGTGAAAGGCATTTTAAAGGCTGATGGATCGCTGCTTTTGCAAAGTGCAACCAGCGATATCGGTCCGGGAACAGGAACTGGCATGACTTTAATCGCCAATAAATTAATGAAAATTCCTGTAAATAAAATTACATTCGAATTAGGCGATTCTTCTTTGCCACCAGCGCCAAGTCAGGGCGGTTCGGCTACGTTATCTACAGTAGGTTCGGCAGTTAATGATGTTTGCGTAGCGTTAAAATCAGCCATCGCAGAACTGGCTGCAAATTCGAATATGGATGCAACGGCTAATTTTGTTGATGTTTTAAAAAAGAATAATCTTCCGCAAATAGAAGTAACCAAAGAAAGTCAAGGGGGAAAGGAAAGAGATAATTTCTCTATGTATTCGTTTTCCATTCACTTTGTACAGGTAAAGGTTCATTCGCTTACAGGCGTAGTAAAAGTGAGTAAAATCGTTTCTGTAGGCGATTCCGGTACCATTGTAAGTCCAAAAACGGCCCGAAGCCAGATGCTCGGTGGTGCTGTTGGCGGTATTGCTTTGGATCTAMGTGCCTCGAAATGATAACCATTCAAATAAACAAAAAATGCATCCAGATTTTACATTGGGACGCATTTTTTGTTTATTTATCTTGTTAAGGGTAACAGTTTGAAGATTTTTCGCTTTCGCTCAGAATGACAAACAGAAAAATTATTTCGCAACTGCTTTACCCGAGTAAGTTGCCGCTAGCTTTAATGCATTGTAAGTATTAACAATTCCGCCACTGATACAAAGATCAGAGAATGGGATAGAAACTTTTTCTGCGTCTGGTTCTTCGCCTTTAGCATACTGTACGTTATGGTTAACTTTGGTAACCGATTTAACAATGATTTCTTTTACCTGCGCCGCTGTTAATTTTGGATAATAAGAGCGGATTAATCCTGCTAAGCCAGCTACAACAGGAGATGCCATACTGGTTCCGTCTAAATTTTTGTATTTAGAACCCGGTACAGTAGAATAAATCTGAACGCCTGGAGCAAAAACATCTACCTGGGTTTTGCCGAAATTAGAGAAACTGGCTTTTAGTGTTTCATCATCTTTAGGGCCTGAAGCACCAACGGTAATCCACGATGCAATAGTTTTCTCATCTAAATCTTTGTGGTTAGGGAAATTATTTTCTACATCGATATTTTTGTTTTCGTTACCCGCTGCCTGAACGATCAATACATCTTTAGATGCCGCATATTTCATAGCTTCATTAACGATGGCCTTGTCCCAGCTATAAGCCTTGCCAAAACTCATGTTGATTACTTTTGCACCGTTATCAACAGCGTAACGAATAGCATTAGCAACATCTTTATCCCTTTCATCACCATTTGGCGTACAACGAACACCCATAATGGCAACGTTATCTGCTACACCTAAAATACCAAGTTTGTTGGTTCTATCAGCCGCAATGATACCGGCTACGTGTGTGCCGTGCATCGCATCAGGACCTGCAACATCGTTATTGCCATAAAATTTCTCCTTAACATTGTTCGGATCATCGCCAACAATAGCGCGCGGATCATAGTCAAGATTTAAGTTGTAATTAACCTGGCGACTATAATAATCAAATCCTTCTGTAATCTGATCTTCGTAAAAATCTTTGAAGTTGCCTTTTTCTAATTGCTGGCTCAGTATATTTTGGATCCTGCCTTCAACCTCTGTAGAAGGTTTGAAGTTTTTAAAATCTTCTACGGTTGGGTTTTCTTTACCGATTTTCTTTACCACAGCATCTAAAGCTGTTTTAAAACCAGTAATACCTGCCAGATTTTCCCTGGCTTCTGCCAATTGTTTTTCTAAGTCGGCTCTTTCTGCTTTAAAAATTTCAAAATCCTTTTTATCTTTTTCTGCTACATTTGCATCTGTGGTATTGGCAAAACGTGCCTGATCGCGACGAACCAAACGGGTTAATTCTAAGGTTTCGAAGTTTACAGATTCTTTAGGGCCGCCAATAAAGTTCCAGCCATTTATATCGTCGATATAACCATTCTTATCATCGTCCTTGCCATTGCCGGTTATCTCTTTGGTATTTACCCACATAATTCGTTTTAAGTCTTCATGGGTAGCTTCTACACCACCATCATTAACTGCTACGATAACTTTAACAGATTTTTTACCTTTTAAAAGTTCTTTATATGCTTTTTCGGTACTGATTCCGAATGTACTATCACTTTTAAGATCAAGATTTTGCCAATTGGCTTTTTGCGCACTGACCAAAGTTGGTACCGCACTTACAAGCGCAACACTTAACAGCGCGCTAAAAATTCTACTCTTATTCATTTATGTATTTTTGTATTAAACGGCGAAAGTTAATTTTAATTTTTTTATTGGAAGAAATTGTATTAAAAATGATGTTTTTCACACATTTTGGTAACGAAAAAAATCCTGAAATTCATTATTCAGGATTTTGATCTTTAAAGCAAAATTTGCCTCTGTTTATTTCATATTGGCAACGATTTTTTTTGCCATTTCATCATGAGATTCGATTACACTTAAAGTGTTGCCAGCCCAGCTTTTAATTGCCTGATCGCGGTTTTGCATCCCCAGTTTAAATAAGGCTACTGTTTTTTCATGATCGGTAACCATCATAACCATATAATGTTTATCAAAAGCTGTACCCGTCATTTTCTTCATTTCATCCAAATGAATCTGATCTTCGGCCGGCAATGCATCTGGGGTGATTACTTTTTTGTTGACAGCCAAAGCTTTCAACTCTGTATTGGCTTTTGTGTGATCAGTCAACATTTTAGCGGCGAAATCTTTCACCTCAGCACTTTTGGCATTTTTCTGTGCAATCTTAGCGGCTTCAACTTCCATGATACCTCCAATTGCTGCTTTTCTTAAAAAAGTTGCACCCGCTTCATCAACACCCGATTCTGTACTTTCGGCTCCTGTAGCATGGTTGCCATTTACCATATTGGTATCGCCAGCAACACTGTCTTTTGTTGTTGCCGATTTCTTATCTGCAGTTTGACAAGCCTGAAATGAAAGCACCAGGGCAAAAGCAGTGGATAATAAAAATATCTTTTTCATGTTTTCTCTATGTTTTGATGTGTATGAAAAACAAGAGAGTTGAAAAAAGGTTTTAGCTGCTGAATGGCGATTATTCCGCTCCGTATGGATTTTTAACAACAATGGCCATTAAACGCTCCGGATTTTCAATTGGCTCGAAACCAAATTGTTTGTACAATCCGTGTGCATCTAAGGTACCGAGCCGATAAGTTCTTAATCCCTGTAGATCGGGGTGGAAGATCATAAACGACATTAGTTTTTTTGATAAGCCCAAACCGCGGTAACTTTCTTTAACGTACACATCGCAAAGCCATGCAAAGGTGGCCTTATCGGTTACCCAACGGGCAAAACCTACCTGCTCTGTTCCTTTGTAAATGCCAAAACAAAGTGAGTTTTCAATAGAACGTTTTACGGTATCTAAGGGGATGCCTTTTGCCCAATAAGATTCTACACTTAAATAATGATGTATGGCTTCGGGATCTAAAAGCTCTTTTTTATCGGAAAATATAAAACCGTTTTCGCTGATTTCCATGAGTTGAATGGTTAATCGGTTAATTGTTTAAATTGGTTAATTGTAGTAATACAGCAGTACGGTTAACCGATTAACCAGTTTAAACAGTTAAGCTTTCTAATTGCGCATATTAATAAACTGTAATGGCTGACCAAAATCTTCATTTCTACAAAGATTCATCACAGCTTGCAGATCATCGATTTTTTTTGCGGTTACTCTAACCTGATCGTCCATAATAGCAGGCTGAACTTTTAATCCACTCGCTTTGATCTTTGCCACAACCTTTTTTGCTGCTTCCTTATCTAATCCTTCTTTAATACTGATTTCTTTTCTGATCATGTTACCGGAGGCCTGATGCTCATCGCCAAAATCTAAACTTTTCGGATCTAAATTCTGTTTCATCATCCGCGAGATAATGGAACCTTCGATTGCTTTTAATCGCATATCATCTTCAGTAACAATGGTTACCACGTTTGTTTTTTTATCCAGATCGATGGTGCTTTTCGATCCGTTAAAGTCGAATCGGTTAAGGATTTCTTTTTTAGCATTGTTAATTGCGTTGTCCAATGTTTGCGCATCAACTTTACTTACAATATCAAAAGAAGGCATGGTTTTAGCTTTAAAGTAAAAAAATAAGTAGATTTAATAGAAATTAATCCATCCTCACAAAAAAACGAAAAATAATATGAAAACCACTAAACCGAAGTCTCAAAAAAAGATCACCAAAAAAGAAGTGAAGAAACAATTGGAGCAGTCGATTACAGATAAGTTCTTAGATGTGATCAAAAGTTTAGGTCATGATGTATCGGAAATTAGTACGGAGGTAGGGAAAGCGAGTAAGCGTGTGGCTAAAAAATTAACTAAGAAGTTCACCATCGTAAAGGCAGATGTGGGACAGAAAATTGATGATTTGCTACATGCATCAAAAGAGAAAGCAAAAGCAGCGAAGAAACCAGTTGCCAAAGCGGTAAGTAAATCTGAAAGAACTGCTCAGAAAGTTGTTAAAAAAGCCGTTGCAAAGGCTAAACCAGTAGTACAAAGCATTAAGGTTGCTGCAATAGAAACAGAAGAAAAGGCAGAAAAAGTATTGGCAAAGCCAGTTATAAAAGCAAAAGAAGCAGCAAAAGAGTCGACAACAGTTGCCAAAAAAGCGGCAAGTACCGCAGGTAAAGCACCAGCAAAAGCTGCTACAGCAGTTAAAAAAGTAATAGCGCCGGCCGCTACTCCTGCAAAAGCAGCCCCTGTTGTTAAAAAAACGGTTGCTAAAACTTCAACATCGGTTAATAAAGAGACGAAAACACCTACTAAAAAATAAATTTGTTAACGTTAACGTGTAAATGAATTAACATCAATTTAACAAATTAATGTGCAGTTTTGAGCATCCCTGTTTTGGCAGGGATTTTTTATTTTTTTAAATGAGCAATAAGAAGATCCCTTTTTTAAACCGCGAAATCAGTTGGCTTTACTTTAACGAACGTGTACTGCAGGAAGCCGCCGATGAAACGGTTCCGCTGATTGAACGGATTAAATTTCTATCTATATTTTCTTCAAATTTAGAGGAATTTTACCGTGTGCGAGTGGCCACCATGACCCGGCTAACCAATCTGAACGATAAGGCTAAAGCACTTTTGGGATTTAATCCAAAGAAAATTCTGAATGAGATTAAAAATATTGTTGTAAAACAGGAAAGAAAATTCGACCAGCTTTTTCAGGCTACCCTGATAAACGAACTTGCTCAAAACAGGATTTTTATCTTAAACGATACTCAACTGAATGTAAGCAGGGGAGAATTCGTTAAAAATCATTTCAGGGATAAGATTTTATCTAACCTGGTTCCCATTATGCTGGATATGGATAAACCTTTTCCAGAACTGAAAGACCGGTACCTTTACTTTTTTGTTAAACTTTCGAAAAAGGATACAAAAATTAAAGAGAAATATGCACTGATTGAAATTCCGCCTAATTTGCCACGGTTTTTGGTCCTGCCTGAAACAAACGATTTAAAATTTATTATTCTTGCCGAAGACATTATCAGGTAT
>NZ_JBFTRT010000370.1:0-9628 GCF_056399685.1 Pedobacter sp. 01N416 | reverse complement strand
CCATCGCCCCCTTCCGGGCCGATATCGATTACCCAATCGGCACATTTGATCATGTCCATATTGTGTTCTATTACCAAAATAGTGTTCCCTTGTTCAATCAAGGTATTCAGCGCCTTTAGCAGTTTTTTAATATCATGAAAATGCAGACCGGTTGTTGGCTCATCAAAAATAAACAGCGTTTTATTGGCATTGTTCCCTTTAATCAAAAACGAAGCGAGTTTAATACGTTGTGCCTCACCACCCGATAAGGTATTAGAAGATTGGCCTAAATGTACATAACCCAGACCTACATCAACCAATGGATTTAATTTATTGAGGATCTTTTGTTCATCCTTAAAAAATTCTACCGCCTCTTCAATAGTCATATCCAAAATTTCAGATACGTTTTTCTCTTTGTAGGTTACATCTAAAACCTGCTGTTTGAAACGTTTTCCGTTACAGGCTTCGCAAGGCAGGTAAATATCGGCCATAAACTGCATCTCGATCTTCACCTCGCCCTCACCCTGACAAACATCGCAACGGCCACCTTCTACGTTGAAAGAGAATGCAGCTGGTTTTAAGCCTGCAGCTTTTGCCGATGCCAGACCCGAAAACAAGGCACGGATATCATCCCAGGCTTTAACATAAGTAACCGGGTTAGAACGGCTAGAACGACCAATCGGGTTCTGATCGACCATTTCTACAGCGCTTACCAGATCGTAATTGCCGAAAATGCCATCATAAGCACCCGTTTGCTCACCAGCGTAGTTGCCAATTGCCTTTTGTAATGCAGGATATAAGATTTTTTTAACCAAGCTGGTTTTACCCGATCCAGAAACACCACTTACGGCAGTAAAAACACCTAACGGAAACTTCACATCAATATTCTGCAGATTGTTTTCCCTTGCTCCTTTAATCAGGATGTGATCTTTCCACTTACGGCGTTTATCCGGAATGGCAATTTTTTCTATTCCCGATAGGTAACGGCCTGTTAAGCTATTTTTATCTTTTAAAATCTCCTCGTAATTACCACTGAAAACCAAATTACCGCCATGGGTACCAGCCTCAGGGCCAATATCAATAATGTAATCGGCTGCACGCATCATTTCTTCTTCGTGCTCCACCACCAAAACGGTATTGCCTACATTACGGAGCGAGATTAATACTTCGATCAGTTTATTGGTATCACGTGGATGCAGACCGATACTCGGTTCGTCCAAAACGTAAATAGAACCCACCAAACTACTTCCCAATGAAGTTGCCAGGTTGATCCTTTGCGATTCTCCACCCGAAAGCGTATTCGATAAACGGTTTAGGGTAAGGTAGCCTAAACCTACATTGTTTAAATAAAGGAAACGGTTATCAATCTCTGCCAATAAACGTTTGGCAATTTTGGTATCGTTGGCGTTTAATTTCAACTCGTTAAAGAAAACCAGTGCTTTTGCCAATGGCATCAGCACCACATCGATAATCGATTTCTCAGCAATCTTTACGTAAGATGCATCCTTACGCAAACGCGAGCCTTTACAATCAGGACAGGTGGTTTTGCCCCGGTAACGTGATAACATAACGCGGTACTGAATTTTGTAGGTCTGTTCTTCCAGTTCTTTGAAAAAAGCATCAAGGCCTGCAAAATATTTATTTCCTGTCCAAAGCAAGCGTTGCTCTGTTTCTGTTAAGGCACTATAAGGCCGGTGAATCGGGAATTCGAATTTTGGTGCAGCTTTAATAAAATTCTGCAACCATACATTCATTTTTTCGCCGCGCCAGGGGGCAATGGCATTATCGTAAATACTTTTGCTCTTATCAGGAATAACCAGATCTTCATCAATGCCGATTACGTTTCCATAACCTTCACAACGTTTACACGCACCATAAGGGTTATTGAAAGAGAAAAAATTCGGCGTAGGTTCTTCAAATTTTATTCCATCCAGTTCAAACCGATCGCTAAAATGTTTTGTTGTGCCCTGGCCTTCTACATAACAATCGCCTTTACCTTCAAAAAAAGCAGTCTGTGCCGAATCAGCCAATCTGCTTAATGTTTCTTCTTCCTTGTTGGTTACAATACGGTCGATCAGGATCTGAACTGTTTTATCATCCGTTAAGGCTTCATCCTTAAAGTCGGCATCATCTAAAACCGCTTCTATTTTTTCAATTTTATCGTTAATCAGAACGCGTAAAAATCCTTTCTGTAATAAAATAGCCAGTTCCTCCTTAATTGTACGGTTATTGTGCGGGTACAAAGGACAAAAAATAGTAACCGTTGTATCTTCGGGCATGGCATTTACATAATCAACCACCGTGCTTACCGAATCCTTTTTTACTTCTTTGCCCGAAACAGGCGAAATGGTTTTCCCGATACGCGAGAAAAGCAGTTTAAGGTAATCGTAAATTTCGGTCGAGGTACCAACGGTAGAACGTGGGTTGGAAGTAATAACCTTTTGTTCGATGGCAATTGCCGGAGCAATACCTTTAATATAATCAACATCGGGTTTATTCATCCGGCCCATAAACTGGCGGGCATAAGAAGATAAACTTTCTACATATCGGCGTTGCCCCTCTGCATATAAAGTATCAAATGCAAGCGAAGATTTCCCCGAACCAGACATACCTGTTACCACCACAAGTTTGTTTTTTGGAATGGCAACATCGATGTTTTTGAGGTTGTGCACACGGGCACCTTTTATGATAATATTTTTATGCGGATCTTTTTCGGCCTCTTTTTTGCTCATGTATAGTAACGAATATAATGTATAACCCCAGAATGTTGTTAGGGTTTTAAGAACATACAAAAATAGGGTACTGAGACGGTTAATTTATTTTTTAACATTTTATTTTTTGCTTTTTGATAAAAAAATAACTTTCTTTGAACATTAACAACCTCAAAACCAAACTAACACACATCAAAAAACATAGGAGAGCAGCTATAGAAATTAAACATCTACAAATTAATTTTTAGCAAATAGTACGGGATTTAGTGTAGGTAAACCTATGAATTTACAATCATATAATGATCAGGACCTGGTAAAGGTATATATTGCCGGGAACGAGAATGGATTGCAGGAACTTTTAAGAAGACATAAAAGTAAAATTTATACCTCTATCTACTTATTGGTTAAAGACCAATATCTGGCGGAGGATATTTTTCAGGATGCTTTTATAAAAGTAATTAATACCCTGCGATCGGGAAGATATAACGAAGAAGGCAAGTTTTTGCCTTGGGTAATGCGTATTGCCCATAACTTGGTTATCGATTATTTCAGAAAAGAAAAGAGAACACCAATCATCACCAGTGCCGATGGAATGGATGTATTCAATATGCTACACTTTTATGATGAGAGCGCAGAAGATAAAATGCTTCGCGACCAGACCCATAAAGATTTGAAAGCAATGATCCATTTATTGCCTGATGAGCAGAAAGAAGTGCTTTTAATGCGTCATTACGCTGATTTAAGCTTTAAGGAGATCGCAGATTTGACCGATGTAAGCATCAATACAGCATTAGGCCGTATGCGTTATGCATTGAGTAATTTGCGTAAAATGCTTAAAACAAAGGAGATGACCTACAAAGGGTAGTAAAATTGTTACATAAAATTTTTTAGGGGTTGAAATAAAGCATCTGAACTATCGTTAAGTTTATAAAACTTATCACATTTTAGTTGCTTATGACAAAAACCTCTACATCAAAAACAAATGTAAATTTACCTACACCTAACATGTTTCAGCCTAGAACTGATATTGAATCTGACGCAGAAATCGACTTATTTTATGATCAAATAAAAGGTAAGTTAGATAGACTGGCTAAAAATCCTCAAGATGAAACCATCAACAAGATTTTAGCTTACAGCAGCGCAAAGTAGAAAATCTTTACATGAGCCAAAAAAGCTTGTTCCACAGGGTGGGGCAAGCTTTTTCATTTTATGAGTTCAATAGTTCATTCRCCATYCGTTCATTGGTAACTGCAAACCGRCTACSGKTTCATAATTGATGGTACTTTATTATCTTATAACTACTTACATACATTATAAACTATTTGGACATCAACTATTTGACCATATACTATCGACTATCTGACCATCAACCCATCCTACCTCTTCCCTCTTTTCCATAAATGGCCTAATTTTTACAATCTCCTAAAGCAAAAAGCCTTACCTTTGCATAGTGTAAATTTAACACTAAGTACGCTATGAACAAGAACTTGCTCCCACTCACTTTAGGCGGTTTAGGCATCGGGATAACAGAATTTGTTATGATGGGCCTGCTACCCGATATCTCAAAAGATTTAGCAGTAACCATTCCGCAGGCAGGGCATCTAATTTCTGCATACGCTTTAGGTGTAGTAATAGGCGCACCCTTATTGATCATGATTGCCGGCAAATATCCACCAAAAATGATATTGATTGCTTTGATGATCATGTTCACGGTATTTAATGCCTTCTCTGCATTCGCACCTACTTTTGATACCCTGTTTATTGCCCGATTGCTTTCGGGTTTACCACACGGTGCATTTTTCGGGGTAGGATCGGTAGTAGCCAGCAGAATAGCCGAAAAGGGAAAAGCTGCTCAGGCGGTATCGCTTATGTTTATGGGCTCTAAGTTTCTTCAAAAAAAGAGAAGCATGGATCATCATTTTGATGATCTCGATCGGAACGGGTGGATTATTTACCTGGTACAGTTATATCGCCCCTTTAATGACAGATGTTGCAGGCTTTTCGCCAAATGCAGTAACCTATATATTAATGCTGGCAGGTTTGGGCATGATGTTCGGCAATTACGTTGGCGGCCGATTGGCCGATAAATTTTCACCAGCAAAAGCGTCTGCAGCCTTGTTGCTCACCATGGTAATTACACTAACCATTGTTCACTTCGTATCCGCAAGTCAGCCACTGGCTTTAATTATGACTTTTGTTACCGGCGCCGTATCTTTTGCGTTGGCAGCCCCAATACAGATGTTAATGATCCAGAGTGCTAAGGGCTCCGAAATGCTGGCAGCATCTGCAAGTCAGGCGAGTTTTAATATTGGTAATGCTTTAGGCGCATTCTTCGGCGGGCTTCCACTAGTTTATGGATTCGATTATACTTCGCCAGCCTATGTTGGTGCAGCTATGGCTTTGGTTGGTGCTTTTTTTGCCTTCTGGTTAATTAAAAGTAATCAGGACGTAACGGAACAGGTTAAAGTGCCAGCAACTTCCTTTCACTAAAAATATTCGTCATTGCGAACGAAGCAGCACTTTGTGATGGAGCGTAGTAATCTATATTGTTACTTTTTTTAGAAAATGAAAGTTAGTGCAAGCAAAAATTTCAGTCCTGCTGTACACTGTAGCCTCGCAGAAAAAGCTCGGGCTGCCGTTCCCATCAGGTTTAAAACGAAAGGTCAGTGCGGTTAATTAAAAACCCTTCGCAATTCCTGAATGATTGGATGTGATAGTCCAAATCACTCACTCATTCAATCATTCAAAACTCAATCATTCAAAATTAGTTGCCAGTTAACTTTTTGAGGGAGATTACAAATGCTTAGATCAATAATTAAGCGTTAAGCCTGCGCCAAAGCCCATATCGCTATCATAGTGCACAGAAATGCCCATGTATTTAGTGGTAATAAATTTAAGTCCGCCCATAAACTCTTTATCACTATTTACCATAAAGCTTGCCCTTAAGCGTTTAGAAATTGGTATATCTTCCCGCATTAACTGTAAACGAACATTACCGTCGTGGTAAACTTCTGCCTGCGCTACTACCAACATAGGCAGCGTGTAGGCAAGCCCTACACTAAACATACTTCTTTTATCCTTTGTGCTTTTTTGGCCAAAAATATTGCTTTCCTGTTCGCCAGCTTCCATTTTCCGGTAGCGCCAATCGAAACCTACAAAAGGCATTAGCCACTGCATTCTATCTACATATCGGCCAATATGAGTTTCGGTTTCAAAGCCGTGCATTTTATTGTAACCTAAGCGCCATTCAGCGCCAATGCTCCAGCGCGTATTTGCCAACATGACCATACCATCGTTTCCGTTACTGGCAAAATCGTTTTCTGCCATAAAATGAAACATCCTGTCATCGGCAAAAAGTTTTCGCTGCGCCAATTTAGGGTTTGGGATTTCGGGGTTTAGCGGCGAGTTTTCATAACTAAAGATTTTACCCATCCCACTCATCATGTGGTATAAAATGTGGCAATGAAAAAACCAATCGCCACTTTCTGAAGCGCTAAACTCAATGGTATCGCGCTCCATGGGCATAATATCGAGTACATTTTTTAAAGGAGCGTAATCGCCCTGACCATTAATTACCCTAAAATCGTGCCCATGCAAGTGCATAGGGTGGCGCATCATACTGTTGTTATATAAAATGATCCGCAGGTTTTCGCCCTTTTTAATGAGGATTTTATCTTCTTCAGAAATGGTTTTATTATCCAAAGTCCAAACATAACGGTTCATGTTGCCCGTTAACTGAAACTCCATTTCGCGGGTTGGGGCTTTAGGTAAAACCGTTTTTTCAGGTGAGCGCAACATATCGTAATTTAATGTTGTCATGGGGCCTTTTGCGCTTTTGCTACTACCCATATTATGGGCTTTATGCGCATCAGCAACAACAGTATCAGTCCCAGTATCATCCAGCTCAGCATACATTACGGTATTCATATCCATCACCTGGTTCTGCATTTTCATGCCTTCCATCTGCACCAGATTACCGTTCATATCCATCATTTCGTTCATCATTTTCATGCCTTCGAAATATTTCAATTTGGGCATTTTTTGAGCCGGCACTTTTTGCCCACTACCCAGCCATAAGGAAGCAGATTTGGTACGGTCTTCGGGGGTTACCAAAAACTCGAAGCTTTTGTTTTCGGGGATGGTTACAATTACATCATAGGTTTCGGAAACAGCAATAATCAGCCTATCTACTTCTACGGGTGTTACATCGTTACCGTCGCTGGCCACTACCGTTATTTTACCACCGGCATACGTGAGCCAAAAATAGGTAGATGCCCCGCCGTTAGCAATGCGCAACCTTACTTTATCGCCTGCTTTGAGCTTGTTTGGTACCTGATATTGATTTTTTCCATTAACTAAAAATGCTTCGTAGTACACATCACTCACATCCATGGCAGTCATCCGTTTCAGTTCGTTGGTGAGCTTGGTTTTAAAGTGCCCACCTTTTATTGCTTCGACATAACTCTGTGTTGTGCCTTTTTTTATCGCGAACCAATCATTGGCATTGTGTAATCGCCTGTCTACTTCGTGGGGCATCATATTTGTCCACTCACTCAAAACAACAGGTATCGTCGGTATAGTGGGTTCTTTTCTTTTGTTTAAGATCATGGCACCGTACATTCCAATCTGCTCCTGTAAGCCCGAATGGCTATGGTACCAATGGGTACCGTTCTGTATAATCGGAAAACGGTAAACATGGGTTTTATTGGGCGCAATAGGCATTTGGGTTAAATAAGGAACCCCATCATATTGATTTGGCAAAAATAGCCCATGCCAATGCAACGAAGTTGACTCCTTTAGTCTATTATGTACATGTATTTCTGCTGTATCGCCCTCGGTAAAAGTTAGTGTTGGCATAGGTATTTGCCCGTTAACCGCAATGGCTCTTTTAGGTTTCCCGCCAAAAGTTACCGTTGTATCGGCAACATATAAATCATAGCGCACAACCCCCGGCGACTTTTTGTTGCCTAAAGTTTCCACATCACTTGCTTTGAGGGGAGCTTTTTTTGGGGCAGCTGCTTTTACCTCACTGTGCTGATGTTGGCCAAAAGTAAAACTACTGAGCAAAATACTAAGGCAACAAACTAAAATAAACTTCATTTTGTAGCGTATGTTTTATTTAAGCACCACGGCAACCTTACCACAAGTTAACATTTTACTGCCATAATACGGATTTTTTATTGCCTCGCTTTCACTTAACCAATAGCTTTTTTTCATCGGGCAATAAGCATAATAAACAGGCTTATCGTTAAGTTTTACTGCTTTTACCAAGGCATAAAAATCGGTTGACAGGGAGGTAAAATGATCTCTTTGATGTTCAATATCTTTACTTTCCGCAATGTGCTCAGCATCAAATAATATTTTATCACGCAGAACTTTCGAAGTGTTCGTT
Organism: Pedobacter sp. 01N416; assembly: GCF_056399685.1. Taxonomy (NCBI): domain Bacteria; kingdom Pseudomonadati; phylum Bacteroidota; class Sphingobacteriia; order Sphingobacteriales; family Sphingobacteriaceae; genus Pedobacter; species Pedobacter sp. 01N416. The sequence continues at coordinate 1,546 of NZ_JBFTRT010000370.1, read as the reverse complement.
TTCTCGTTGGCTTTTATGGCGTTAATTAATGCGGTAGCCTTGGTGCCAGCCACGCTTGCATTGCTGCTAATTAAGGCATCTTTAACTTCGTAATAAGCCTGCAAAGGGTTAACCGCTGCTGCTTTTTCCTGTGCTGATACACTGCCAGCCACAATTAGTACAAGGACATTGATTGTCCATAATTTAAATAATCTTTTCATTTTGTGTTAAGTTAAATGTTATCAACCTATTTCCTGATACCAGTTAGCGAGCTGCTTATTAATTTGCTTTGCAACCAGAACAGGGTTTTATTATTATACAAAACTAGCGCTACAGCCTTTCCGGATGTTACACATTTACCGAAAATGTTTATATAATTATCGCTTGTAGTTGGGCCATGAGGTTGGCGTTAAGCGGTTAGCGTGGATTGAGCGATTTAAACAATTAACCTTTTATAAGTAAAGGTCCTTCGACTAAGCTTTCATTGACGTTATTTTGCAATTGCTTACTAATAAGATATTTGCGACATTATGCATTTCCATCCAGCCATGCCACAGCACCGCATCCCTGTTCCGCTTAAATCCGGCCTAACAAATTTTTCGGATTCTGCTGACCCAGCCACACCGCTGACCTCTAAAGAAAAATTTTCAGCCGGTGTTTTTTGTTTCTTTTTGACATCAAAAAGAAAGAGCCTTTCGGCGGCGGTGAGCCGAGGAAAGCATGAGCTGTAGGGTAAAAAATAATCAATTATACGTCGTTAATATTGATTTTTATGAAATAAATTATTCCTCATRATAGCAAATCTCAGTTTTATCTCACACCTCTCCCATCTTCCATTTCCCATATTACATYTTCCATCTTTAACCTATATTTGCACATGCTTAAAAAAGAACGCTACAAACTTTTTGTAGAACATTTTTCGGCCAAGCAGCCTGATGCAGAAACCGAGTTACATTATAATAATCCCTACCAGCTTTTAGTGGCGGTAATCCTTTCAGCACAATGCACCGATAAAAGGGTAAACATGGTAACCCCTGCGCTTTTTCAACGGTTCCCTAATGCTAAAGCGCTGGCCGAAGCTACGCCCGATATTGTTTTCGATTACATCAGAAGTATCAGCTATCCCAACAATAAGGCAAAACACCTGGTGGGTATGGCTAATATTCTGCTTAACGAATTTAACGATGTGGTGCCTTCTGGGATTGACGACTTACAGAAAATGCCAGGCGTTGGCCGCAAAACCGCCAATGTAATTGCCTCGGTAATTTACAATGCACCGGCAATGGCGGTTGATACCCATGTTTTCCGTGTGGCCAACCGTTTAGGTTTAACCAATGGTAAAACCCCACTGGCGGTTGAAAAAGATTTAGTTAAAAACCTTCCCGAGCACGATATCCACATTGCACACCACTGGCTTATTTTGCACGGACGTTACGTTTGTGTGGCCAGAAGCCCCAAATGCGATGTTTGCGAAATTACTTACATGTGCAGGTACTTCGAACGCTTAACCACTCAAAACGAAAGAGATAAACTAAAAGCCTAAAAAATTATTTTCACTTTACTATTG
>NZ_JBFTRT010000369.1:0-5904 GCF_056399685.1 Pedobacter sp. 01N416 | reverse complement strand
ATTAAAAGCTGCGCAATGTATCACTGCAGAGAAAAGCAATAGCTTCGCTACAAAAATGGCTGCTTATGCACTCTTATCAAGAGTTTATCTTTATATGGATAACAACGCCAAAGCCGTAGAATATGCCAACCTGGTTATCAGCTCAAACAAGTATCAATTGATGCAGGATGCCGCCTATCAAACCTATTTTAGAGGCGATCCAGAAAAAAATACCGAAAATATCTTTGCCATCAAACACACCAAAACCGAGAACTACGATTATTCAGCTATTGGCTCGTTATACTATAGTGGCGATGCCAATGGTAATGCCTTAGGCCAGGGAGAAAGCGGATGGGGAGAAATATATGCTTCGGTAAAGTATTATAATTTTCTTAATAAATATCCTCAGGATAAAAGAAAAAGCTTTATTTCACCTTTAATCGTAAATGGCGTACAACAGTTAAATACAAAACTAACCCCTGCTGCACCTATTTATTATGTAAATAAAAATAACCTGCAGGAAGGCGTGATTAATTTAACATCACCTGTTTACCTCCGTTTAGCAGAAATGCACCTAAACAGAGCGGAGGCCAATGCCAAGCTGAACAATACGCAATTGGCTTTAGATGATGTGAATATAATTAGAACCCGTGCAGGAATTCCAGCTTATACTTTGACAGATGTTACGCCAACACACAACATTTTAGATATTGTACTGGAAGAAAGATGGTTAGAACTGGCTTTTGAAGGTCAACGGGCTTACGACCTATTTAGAAATAACMGTCCAGTGGTAAGAGATTACCCAGGCACACACTCTACTATTAATGGCTCAGTTAATCAAACCATTAACCCTACTGATGCGCGTTACACAGCAAGATATATTTTATGAACGAATTATGATAATTACATTAAAACGAGATTAGAATTGGCAGTTCATTCGTCATTGGTTCATTAGTTGGCATGATGCAGAAAAGCATTCCGTGTTAATTTGTGGCTAAAAGTTTATTAAAGTATAATCATAAAGCACTTTGTAATGGGCTTGTTGTTCTTATCTTTGTGAGCAATTTTGGCGTTGCCATTATTTGGTTGGGTAAAACAGTCTGTAAGAAAAACTGTTAACCTTCCTTTAATATCAATCTTAGTATTAAACTACTTTAAAAACAACACATTATAATGTCAGACGAGAAAATAATCTTTTCAATGGCAGGTGTAAACAAAATTTACCCTCCACAAAAACAGGTTTTAAAAAATATTTACCTTTCTTTCTTTTACGGTGCCAAAATCGGGGTTATTGGTTTAAACGGCTCTGGTAAGTCATCTCTTTTAAAAATCATTGCCGGTTTAGATAAATCTTACCAAGGCGAAGTGGTTTTCTCACCAGGTTATTCGGTCGGTTATTTAGCACAGGAGCCGATCTTGGATCCTGAAAAAACCGTGCGCGAGGTGGTTGAAGAAGGCGTTGCCGAAGTAACTGCTATTTTAAAAGAGTACGAAGAAGTAAACGAAGCTTTCGGCTTAGAGGAAAACTACTCAGATCCTGATGCCATGGATAAACTGATGGCCAGACAAGGCGAACTTCAGGATAAAATTGATGCATTAGGTGCCTGGGAAATTGATTCGAAATTAGAAAGAGCTATGGATGCCTTGCGTTGTCCTGATCCTGACACTAAAATCGGTGTATTATCAGGCGGTGAGCGCCGTCGTGTGGCCATGTGCCGTTTATTGCTTCAACACCCTGATGTATTATTATTGGATGAGCCTACCAACCACTTGGATGCCGAAAGTATCGATTGGTTAGAACAATTCTTACAAAATTACGAAGGAACCGTTATTGCAGTTACCCACGATAGGTATTTCTTAGATAATGTTGCCGGATGGATTTTAGAACTAGACCGCGGTGAAGGTATTCCATGGAAAGGAAATTACAGCAGCTGGTTAGATCAAAAAGCAAAACGTTTATCGCAGGAAGAGAAAACAGAAAGCAAGCGCCAGAAAACATTAGAACGCGAGTTAGAATGGGTACGTATGGCACCAAAAGCACGTCATGCAAAATCTAAAGCACGTTTAGCCAACTACGATAAATTAGCTTCAGAAGATGGCAGAGAAAGAGAAGATAAATTGGAACTTTTCATCCCTGCTGGACCTCGTTTGGGTAATGTGGTAATTGAAGCAACAAATGTTACCAAAGCTTATGGCGATAAGGTATTGTTCGATAATTTAAACTTCTCCCTTCCGCCGGCAGGTATTGTGGGTATTATTGGTCCCAATGGTGCAGGTAAAACCACTTTATTCCGTTTAATTACCGGACAGGAAGAAGCAGATGCTGGTACATTCCGTGTAGGCGAAACCGTTGAGTTGGGTTATGTAGATCAGATGCACAACGATTTAGATGCCGATAAAACCGTTTACGAAAACATTACCGATGGATTGGACAATATCCAATTGGGCACTAAAGCCGTTAACGGACGTGCCTATGTTTCAAAGTTCAACTTTAATGGTGGCGATCAACAGAAAAAAGTAGGCATCCTATCAGGAGGTGAGCGTAACCGTGTACACTTGGCCATTACCTTGAAAAAGGGAGCCAATGTATTGCTACTGGATGAGCCAACCAACGATATCGACGTAAACACTTTACGTGCCCTGGAAGAAGCCTTAGAAAACTTTGGTGGTTGTGCCGTAGTGATCAGTCACGATAGGTGGTTCTTAGATAGGATTTGTACACACATCCTGGCGTTCGAAGGTAATTCTGAAGTTTATTTCTTCGAAGGGAACTATTCAGATTATGAAGAAAACCGCAAGAAACGTTTAGGTGATGTTACCCCAAAACGCATCAGATATAAAAAACTAAATTAATACAAAGTCCCGATGAGAATCGGGACTTTTTTGTTTGAGGTGTAATTTGGAAATTATTTTTTAACGTTATCGTCATTCCCGTGCATGCGGGAACCACGAAGTGCTCAGCGAAGCTAATCTTAAAGCCTATTGCATTACAATTATTCATAGGCTTTCTTCTCTCCAAAGGCATTCATGAGCACTACGTGGTTCCCAATCTAGTTAGGAAATCAATGCCAGTTTTTCAAGGCTTTTTTTACTGCAGCATCTGTTACTTCTTCCATTATTTTATAACCTGCAAGGTTTGGATGAACACCGTCAACCGTTAGTTCGGCACGCTGCCCTTTTCGTTCATCTACCAGCGGTGTCCAATAATCTAAAACTGTATAATTTCTTTCTTTGGCGTAGGCCACAATTTTTGCATTTAAGTCCACAATGCTATCGGCCGCTTTAATGCGCTTATTCCATGGATATTCGTAAACAGGCAGGTATTTACAGAGTATCACTTTAATGTGATGCAGCCTCGCCAGTTCTGCCATCGATTTAATGTTATCCATAATTTTATCGATGGTAACATGGCCTGTATTGCCGGCTATATCATTGCTCCCGGCCAAAATGATCACTACCTTTGGTTTAAGATTAATTACATCCTGCCGGAAACGGATGAGCAGTTGTGGCGAAATCTGCCCGCTTATCCCCCTATCCAGATAAGGTTTATCCTTAAAATATTCAGGATCTTTTTGCTTCCAGAATTCGAATATCGAACTCCCTAAAAAAACAACTCTTTTTTCTTTTCTGGTTGGTGGCGGTAAAAGTTCATTTTCTTTCTGGTACTTACTTAATGCAGCCCAATCATCAGCAAAATTCTCCTTTTTAGGTTTACTATTTAACGAATCTGTCTTCAGCTGTGCAAACGAACTGCTTGCAAAGACCAATAAAAAAAAGATTAGGATTTTACTTTTCATGGGATATTCGATTTGAACAAAACGCTAAACTAATTAATTCCCCATTAATTAAATTCTTCTCCGCTTAAATTTAAATTCGTTCTGTTTCTTTTATTGCCAAACTGACTCAGGTTATAACCCAGTGTTGCCTGCACAAAGCGGCTGATAAAGCGTGTCCTGTTTTCGGATATAGAATTGTTGCTGATACTGGTGCTAAAAAGTGAGCCTTGATTAAACAGATCGTTCGCCTGGATAGAAAAAAGGAGTTTATTATCTTTCAAGAAGGAAGTATTCAACCCCATGTTCACCAATAATGGGTTGCCGGCATATAGGTTATAGCCAAAATTTAAACTTTTAGATGCCGATGCATTTACCCTAAAACGTTTGCTTGGAATCCAACTGGCACTGCCATTTAAAGCCAGAACCTGGACATTCTTAATGTTCTGGTTCATTACAGAGTAAGTGTTTGAACTAAAGCTATACGATACACTGCTATTGAAGGAATATTTTTTCTCATTCAGATTAAACCTAAAAGCATTCGAAACATTAATTCCACCGCTCCGGTTTAATACATTTTCGGTATAAAAAACATTGCGGCTATAGGCAATATTTCCATTAATGGAGAGCGACAGTTTGTTGGTTAACAACCTTTTATTGAAGGAATAATTACCACCTATGTTATAAACACCATTTACATTCTCGTAGGTGGTTTGTTGTTTTAAACTGTTTAGCGTATCTCTCAGAAAAACCGTATTACTTACAACACTATTAAAAGCAAAAGTTCCTGACAAACCTGCCATAATACTCAATCCCGATTTGAGGTCAAATTGATTATAGCTCAAATCGGCAGTATGGCTCGAAGTTGCTTTCAGATCTGGGTTACCGATAATCAGATTCTGTACATCGTTATTGTTTCTAACGGGTTGTAGTTTATTAAAATCGGGCGAACTGGTGTAACCATTATAGCCAAAACTTAAATTCCCATTGTCTTTAATCTGATAACTTAAATTGGCAGATGGCGAAAAGTTTAACTGATAGTTTTTTAACTCTTGCCCTGTGTTCTGGTATTTACCGATAATAATACTGGGCGAAAAATTAAGTCCTAAATTATAACTGATCCGCTTTGCGTTGGTATTAAAACCGATACCAAAATTCTGATTGATAAAATTAGAGACATAATCCTGCCCCAGCGAATCGACAACAAAACTGTTTCCCAACGGATTGGTAACCGTTGTAGTTTGCAAATTGCGGCTCCTGCTAACTGAAAAACGGTAAGACAGGTTAATAAAACTGTATCCTGTACTGTCGTTTGGCTTTTTTAATGAATTGGAAAATTGGAAATTGCCCCCAAAATTGGAGTTCGAGGTATTATTATCAACCAATCTGTTCAGTAAAGAATCTTTAACCAGTACGTTGGTGGTTTCGTTGTAATACCTTATAATATCATTAATTGTACTGTTTGAGTTTCCTTCGCTTGTGCCAAAATTAAATCCCATAGATAACGACCTCTTATTATTAGCCAACCGCCTAGACCAATTAATACTTCCATTAACATTAGGATTACTGTTCCTTGAACCTGAATTAGACAGTAGATCCTGTTTGATAAAACCTGTTTTATTGGAAGTGGAAAACGCATCGTTATGGGTATTGGCCAAAGCCCCATTAAGCGAAATATTAAGGTAATTCTTCTTTGTGGCCCCATTTAAACCGAGGTTGATGTTATTGTTTAGCGATCTGGAATTATTGGCGCTTTCTCTTAAGTCGAATATTGTTCCCTGCGGGTTAAACGTTTCGAGGTAATTACTCTGAATAGATTTATTAATTCCGTTACTAAAATGATAGCCGCCATTAAAGCTAAATTCCTTCGAAATTTTGTCTCTGATATTACCATTTAAACCTCCATTGTTCATTTTGGTAAACTCATTATTCGTGATACCATAACGGCTTCCAAAACCAATTTGCTTCGTTTTTCTCCATATGCTACCATTACCGCCTAAATTATGTGCATTATTGGTGGCAGAACTCATATTTACTCCGCCAAAAACACCTTTGTCCATGCCAGGCTTAGTAATCAGGTTCAACATTTTTTGTGGCGTACCTACTTTTATGCCTGTAAAACTGGCTTCATCACCATAATCCTCAATTACCT
>NZ_JBFTRT010000368.1:0-5075 GCF_056399685.1 Pedobacter sp. 01N416 | reverse complement strand
CTTATACTATCGACAATGGTAAAGTTAATGTACCTTCTAATACCTGGAAAGTTATTGTGGTATTATCCAACGGCAATAACGATTTAAGCCGTATTACCTCATCTACAAGGGTAATTACCGTAAATATGCCGAATACAAATGGTTTAAATACCAATTGGAAAACATATCGTACAACAGTTAATGCTGTAGAATCTGCAACTGGTTACGATATTTTATCAAATGTACCTGCAGCTATCCAAAGTGTAATAGAATCAACAACAGATAACCTATAAAATATTTTATCCTCAAAGAAAATTGGCATCATCAAACTGAGCCAGCTTAAGAATTAAAGATTGACTTATCTTCCCGTTCTTCTCAACTCTTTTGTTCGTAATGAGTGGATGTGGTGCAAACAAAAAAGCTCCGATTTTCATCGGAGCTTTTTCGTAATATTTAGTATTCCCAAAGACCTTGTTCGTAATCAAGAACTGATTTTTTAATCCTCTCTGATTCGTACAACCTTTCTCTAGGGTCGGTAATGATATCTCTGATCTTATTGTCACCAGGATTTGATTCTTTTACAATATAGCTGCTGAATAAGCGGCGGATAAAGAAATCATCGAAACTCAATGCTGAAGCATCGTTATTGGTATTGATTAAACGTTTCTTCGTTAAAATCTCTCYGGCCTCTGGATAGTACACCCAAAATACCGGTTGCCATTGTTTAGAAACCTCATTGTATTTTAATGGTGCAATACCTACAATACGGGGTTCGAAAACAGAACGTTTGGTATCGAAAATCCAGTCTTCTTTAATTCTGAATTTCAAGAATAACTCCGGATTAAAATCATTAACTACAGTAGTAACCGTTCCGGTTTTATTGTTCGAAACCTCTGCTGTTCCTAAAGCCGATTTGGAAGCAGAATCTGCCGACATTGGATTAAGAAAAGCATCATCTTCGTTCAACGCACTATCAATCGGCGAATACGCTGTTAGTTCGTCTTTCTTAATTGCGGCAATCAGTACATCAATTAATCGAGATTTAGGCGATTTTAAGGCTGAATTAACCGTATCACGTAAGTCAATTTCTCTCCAGATCCGTTTTGCATAAAAAACATCCTCTTCCCTCACATCAGCCAAAGGAACCATTTCAGTACTGTCAATGTCCTTACGGGCATAAAAACCATCTTTAGGTGGTACCTTAAGTTTCTTTTTAGCTGTTTTAACAGGGGCTTTCACCGTATCTGCCACAGGGGGTGCAGCAACTACTGGTGCAGCTTTCTTTGGTGCTAACTTGGTTGGCTTTTTTTGTGCAAAAGCAAACGTGGTTAACAACACTAAAATAGCAATACTTAAAATCCTTTTCATCTTCTTTTTATTTTACGCTAAACGCTAATGAAGGCAAAATTCTTTGACGACCATCTGGTCCTACAGAAACAATATCTTCAAAAAATACTCTTGTACCAGGCGTAATTGAGTTTATTGCACCCTTAACTGCACCCGCGAAACTTCCTCCACTACCAGGAATGGTAACAGCATCAGAACGAGGTTTTATAATGGTTAACTTATAACGTTGTATTTTAAACTTAACATCGAAAGGAAAATCATCCAGATCTGCTTCAATTTCAGTTTCGCTTTTTAGCTGTACTGAAGCTACATCACCTCCAGCGCGGCCACCAACCTTAGCTACCGGAGCAGGGATAGCTTTAACCCTGAATTTTTGTGAGCCTAAGCTAACCGTTTTACCAGCGTTATTTGCGGATACATTAATGGATACTTCTTGACCAACCATGCTTCCCGGAACGTTAACATTATAGTTTCCGTTACCACCAGACATTGAACCTCCTGAAATGGAAGCACGAACACTCTCTAATGGAAAACCTGCCGCCGATACCGTAAATGGATTAGCAATACCTGCATAAATTACATTCAGTTTGGTTGAGGAAACAGATGCTGAAGGTTTCGCTACCTGATAAGTTTGTGGTTGGGTTTTATATTCTTTTACCTGACCATCGGTTTGGCGAACACGAACGGTACCTACCCAGGTAAACTGGCCAACACTACTTGTACCACCGCTATAAGTTCCTTTACCATCTTTAACAGATAACTTACTTCCATTAACGGTAATATCAGGCGTTGATCTCGAATCGCTGGCTGTTAAAAATACCTCAGCAGTATACGGCTGACCTTGGATTACGTAAGAAGTAGGTGCTACTGCAACAGCTGCAAACTGATCCAAATTAACCTGTGCTTTATCCATATTTCCGAACAATTTTTTAACTACTTCTGCTTCAGCATTTTTAGTGTCTGTTTGCAGTTTGGTTAAAATTGTCATTGCAGCAGTTAATGGTGTTCCCTCACCAAAGTAAGTTTCCTGCCAGTTTCCTTTCCTTTTTCTTGCAGGATCTTTAGCTTCGAGAGAGAATGAAACATTCGCTCTATCAGCCGGGTCTAACAAAGAGATTAATTTTTCGCGTGTGGCGTTAATTCTCTTTTTCAACTCATCTGCTTTCTTTTGATTAATCATGATATTCTGTGCAATATCCTGATTTGATCTATTTACCAAATCTTCAGTTTCCGGATCGATTCCATCACCTGCCTGGGTAAATTCTTTTTTAATGCTTTCAATATAATTATTCAAATCATCAGCCGCCTTCTGTGCCTGTTTTGCCTTATCGTAAATTGGCTGTGCACGGGCTGGCTCTTCTTTCAACTTCGAATTTTCGAAGGCAGAAAATAACTGATTAATACTTGTATTTACATTGTTTTTAGAAGTATCCAAACTATCGTTGATATTTTTGAATGCATCTAAAATGGTATCTGATACGTTTAAGGCGAGCATAGCCAACAATACCAAATACATGATATTGATCATCCGCTGCCTTGTTGTTTCTTTTCCGCCTGCCATGTTTGATGTAGCTTTTCCTTTAAAAATTAAAAACTAAACAAATTATACACGTGGGCCGTTCATAGCCGATAACATATTGCCATAAATTGCATTAAGCGATGATAGGTTTTTAGCCAACTTATTCACCTCTTCTTTAAACTGTTTCGAATCTTCCATCGATTCGTTAAAGTTCTGCATGGTTAATGATAAGTTTGAATAGAATTTATTCATCGATTTTAGATGCGCGCTCGAATCTTGTAATTCTAATTCATACACTGCATTTAAAGCTGATAAATTTTTAGCCAAATTGTTAACCTGATCGTGATAAGCCTGAGAATCTACACTGCTCTCACCCATCGCTTTCAAATTAGCTGTAGCTTTATCAAAAGATGCACTTAAATTATCGAAACCAGCTGAAGCTGTTTTAATTTTGCCTGTAAATTCATTAGTTGCGGTAGATGCATCTGCAACATTAGAAATTGTTGCTACTTTATCACCAAAAGTACGCAAACCAGAGCCTAAGCTTTCAATCAATTCAGGACCGATTTTAGCATCTGATAACATTTTATCTAAGGCCGCCGTGTTCGATTCTGTTGCTGCAACCGGTCTTGCTGATGCAGTTGGTAATTCTCCTTTAAAATCTGGTTTTAATTCAGGATATACTCTTTCCCAAGCTGGTTCTGGCTCTGGTGGAAAAAACCCTGTTAAAAAGAATAAAATCGCCTCTATTCCAAGACCAAGCCCGATCATATAGCTACCTACAATTCCACCAATGTGTAGAATTTTAAATAACGCTCCGATAATTACAATACTTGCTCCCCATGAAATCGCTACGTGTAACCAGCCTGGTTGTTTCTTTGCTGCCATAAAATTTTGATGTTTTTCTTTAGTTTTTAGTTTGTTTGGTTTAATGTCTTAAGTCGGTACCAGGATAAGATGAAACGCATCTGAACCCAATGTATGATCTTTGTGTATCCTGATATTCGTATGTTGCTACAGCGTTTTGTAGAAAATAGCCTGTGTCTTTCCAGGAACCACCTTTTACTACTTTACGCTTTTTGTATTTGCTGTCCGTTGCGCCAGCATCATAAGTAAAATTCGGGTTCAAATCGTGCAATAATGGGCTTGCACCTTTATTGTACGCAGTTAATGTCCATTCAGAAACATTACCTGCCATGTTGTACAAACCATAATCATTAGGGAAATACGATCTAACACCTACGGTATAAATACCCCCGTCGCTCGAATAATCGCCACGACCTGGTTTAAAGTTAGCCTGTAAACATCCTTTTGTATTTCTAATATAAGGACCGCCCCACGGGTATTTGGTTTTGGTATTGCCACCTCTTGCTGCATATTCAAATTCAGTTTCGGCTGGTAATCTATAATCTGATCTGGATCCTGCAGGTAATTTTCTTGCTGTGGCAACTCCATCGTACAATCTTGTTCTCCAATGAGAGAATGCTTTTGCCTGTTCCCAGCTTACACCAACTACAGGATAATCATCGTAAGAAGGGTGGTTGTAGTAACCACGTACCATAGGATCGTTTTGTGAATAAGAATAATCTGTTTTCCATACCATGGTATCAGGATAAATAGCAACGTTATAACGATCGATATAATCCTGGCGTTTGCTGTTTGGGTCTTTATGCCCCAGAGCAGCTTTCTCCATATTTAATTCGGCATAAGAATATTCGAATTTACGAACATCTAATTCTTTTTTTCCAGGAAGTGCGTCTAAACCTGAGTAATACATCCCATCTAGTTGGCTCACTTGGGCTGCTGCTGCTCCTTTTCCTTTATTACGCCAAATGTTGGCACCGTTTGGTCCAACTTTCCTCCAATCGATGTACTTCTCTCCACCAACAGCATTTGCGGCATTTCCCTTTGGCGTAACCATAAATTGTTGAGGGTTGCCCATCATCACAATTGCAATTGAATCGCGTACCCAGTTGGTAAACTGGCGATATTCCGCATTGGAAATCTCGGTCTGGTCCATAAAGAACGCGCTAATGGTAACCATTTTACTTGGACCATTCTGAGAAAAGGTGATATCTTCATCCGAACCTCCAAGTGGGGTATGCCCTGGCGGCACATAAACCATTCCTAGTGGGATTCTATCGTTTTTAAATTTTCGGTTATAAGCACCAACCAGCTCGCCTTGACCGACATGGCCACAGCTTGCTAGCATTACAGTTATACCTACAAT
>NZ_JBFTRT010000367.1:0-5079 GCF_056399685.1 Pedobacter sp. 01N416 | reverse complement strand
ACATACGTATGGGCAAAAGCGCCATTGCCTCCAATAGGGCTATAATCGCCATTATAATAACCCAGGCTATAGGCCAAGGCATCTTTTGCAATGGTGGCATTTTGGGGCTGTGCAGCATCGCCTCCCATTTCGATAGTTGGATCTAATTTTGTTCCATTTACACCTTTTAGCCAGCCTTGTAAGGTATAGGCATAATCGATCCCCTGTACTTTTTCGAGGTTACGGCCAAGCTCCATCCTGGCCAGTGGTCTGTGTAAATAATACTGGTAAGCAGCATCCAGGCGCTTGTAACTATTATCGAGGCTACTGCCAAAGCCATAAGGGGTTATATTGGCCTGTGTACTGGTCCATGCCTTAATCAGGCGGTTTTCGCTATCATAATCGTACTTATAGTAAAACTGGTCTTTTTCAGGTGTGGCCGTCCTGCTGTGCTGGTAGGCCAACAGGTTTACCTTGCCGCTAATCAGGTCGTACTCGTAATCGAGGGTTTTTATGCCCAAGCCATTTATCTGCTGATACAACCTTTTCACATTTCCGCCCACATCGTAGCTGTAATAACTGGCATTAATCGCTGCAGTGCTTCTATTATCGCGGTAAATACTGGCCGATACCCTTTTGCGCAGGTTATCTTGCTGCAGGGTAACATTTACGCCCGCTGATCCAGGCGCTTTATCATCGTAAAAAGTTTGGGTAATCTGGCTATCAGCTCCTGTATTATTGTTCAGAATTTCGCGGTACCGTGAATCTTCCTGGTACGGTGTTGCAGGTTGTTTATCTCCTGTAAGATTTTTCTGGCCAACTTCAAAAATCCTGCCCAATGCATCGTAATTGGTATAGCTATAATCTGAAAGCGCAGCCTGTTTTGCATTTTGCGAAAACACCAAGCGGCTCAAGTAATCGTACCAGAAATTGCTTGCCCTACCATCTGGTGTTTCCTGTTGTAATACCTGGTTGGTGGCATTATATACATAACTGGTTTTGAGTACATGACCAGGGTAAATACCGTTATATTGCGTTTCTTGTGTACTGTTATCGGCAAGGGTAGTTGGTCCGCCTGGTGCCGGTTGGTTAAAACGGAACCTGGCTATTGCGATTTCATCAATTGCTGCAAAACAGCCACTAGCTGCATTGGCCGCAATTTCACCATCTAGCGCAAGTCTTAGCACCCCGGCCCAAGCAGCTAAGGCCTGACTTGTGCTTTAGTCAAATCAATATAATCTCTTAAGAAAATTTAAAGCACAAGTCAGCCACCAACACTGCCCTAGCTGCTAAGACTTGCGCTAGTGAGGGGTAATCAGGGCGCTATACTTCGCAATCAATGAAATAAAGGGCCTTGCCCAAAAGGGAAAACAGGGACAGCCATGGTCAACCGAAGAAGACAGCCTTTTGTTAAAAGCTTTTAATGAAGGCAAAAAGATAACCGAACTGGTCAGACTGCACGGGCGCTCTTATGGCGCAATTAAAGCTAGGCTCATCAAACTCGAAATGCTGGAAAAGTAAAAGCCCGGCACAAGGCCAGGCTGGTATTATAAATTCTTTAAAGCTCAAAATACTATAACTAAACAAAAGGTCTCAGCGAGACGCTAAGACCAGATTGGAGTACACCTTCCCGCCTAATAAGACTTGCGCCAGTGAGAGAAATGATGGAAAAGTAAAAGCCCGGCTCAAGGCCAGGCTTAGATTATTTTAAAGCACAAGTCTGCCAGCAACACTGCCTCGCTCGCTAAGACTTGCGTCAGTAGAGATAAGACTTGCGCTAATGAGGTTTTATATTGGTACGAGTTAAAAACTCGCACCAGCACAATTTATCTAATTACAATCCACTCGGACTAGCAGGGGGGCACTACCAGTAAATCTTTTCATCAGGCATTAAAAAATATAATTTACTTGAATATAAATCTCTAATAGTTGTAAATGCTCCGTAATAATTTTTATTCTTTAAGCCAATTTTATCAATTTCATTTCCAAAATTTAGGCTATAATTTATGACATTCTTGTCATCACTAAAGATTAGTTGATCGTTTACAATTCCTGCGACAACATTTCCATATGAAATAACTTTTTTTGTCCATGTATATTTATTATCGCTGACGTTAATTAAAAAAAAACTACATTCATTCCTTATTTCATGATCCACGTTGCTCAATTTCGGCAAAAATCCAATCAAAAGCTGATCTTTATATTGATATACAGCTGATATTGGCTTTGAGAAGTTTCTTTCCCAAACAAGTTCTCCTGTATGTTTTTTTAAAGCAAAAATTCTGTTATTATATTTCACAATAAAAAGTGACCCATAATTAAATATGTCCACATTACCATCGACATTATCCATTTTCAGAGAATACATCCAATTAACATTGCTTTTATTATCTAAAGCTAAAAACTGCAGATTATTCTCGTTTTTCTCAACTCTGCTTATTAGGTTTAATTCCATGTTGATGGGCAATGATATTGTATTTAAATGATAATCCGCAACTCCCCCATCGAAGTGATGAAATTCATTCTTTTTTAGATCAAAAAAGCCAAAACCCATAACTGCTTCAATAAAAAACACTCCATTTGAATCCATTATCAACTTACTTGTTGTATATGTTTTGTTCAGATCAATTGGTTTTTTAAATTCAATTCCTGTACGCCAGTTTTTGATGTATAATGTATCTGGATGGACCAAAGACATATAGACTAAACTATCATTATAGATATCGTACATAACTCCATTACGTTCTAACCCAGAGATAATATTTCTAGTGTAACCAATTTTCTTTTTTTTATTAAGATCAATAATATAAAMGCAAAAATTATTGTTTTGTTTAAATCTTCCACGAATCGCCAATAGATTATTTTTTATTCGAAAATCTACTAACCTCACACTATCGCCAATAAATTCATTAAGATCTATAGAATGTTTAAAGCTTGAGAGATAGTTTTCAATATTTTTTTCTCTTTTACAACTCATTAATACAAAAAATAAAGGTAGTACCTGTATTAATATTTTACTACGCCGAGAATAAATCATAATTATTTCATATTATTTTTATAATAGTTATTTATTGAGTTATGGGCTTTTATTATATCAGATGTTTGCTTATCAGTTAACTTGACACCACTTTGACTACCATGTGTTTTAGGCCATAACATAAATAATGGGATATTAATCCTATCTTGTTGTCCATAGCGATACTTAGCATTATCATTAGTAAGGTCTGTACCCCAATGTGAAAAATCTGGAAAAAAATGATTTGCTACTCCTCCCGGTATATACCATGCATTTCTCGACATCCTATTAAGATTTCTTAAAGCTAAAGTTCCATTCCATTTAGAGTAGACATCAAAAGCTACAGGCCCTTGCTCCCTCCCTATAAATCCTTTATCCCACTCATAACCAGACTTATATGAATACCCTATTCCATTACCATAAAGAGCGTCCTTAAACTTAGTAACAGCATAATTCGCTATTCCTTGATTTAAATCCTTTAATAATCCTCCAGTACCAGTAGGATCTAGGCTAGCCAAGTTGCCGCCGTCAAAATTCTTTGCCAAATCATCAACGAGATAGGATGCTCCCATTGCCCATCGACTTTTAAACCCTCTAGAATCCATCTGACCTTGAGCCCAATTATAATAGTCTCTGACAATTCCAAAACTATATGCTAATTCTTCCACCTTACCTGAACGAGTAAAATATGATCTAAATTTATCTTGCGAGCCATTTTGTGTTATAGAAGACATTGCATTAGACCAAACACCGTTTTTTGCAATTCTATCCGATGTAAGCCATGCTCCATCAGAGCCATCCATTTTACGGAGTGCTGATTTTCCTTTATGTAACGAATATGCATCATACGAATTATATTCCTCAAGTCCGTCTAAATCTATACTATTAATCGGTTTGTTACCTGCAAATTGGTAAGGTGTATACCAGGGATATTCCTTCGTCAACGGGTCCACACTCAGAAACTTCCCTATCCTCGGGTCATAGATCCTCATCCCGTAATCCTGCTGGTTACCCGGTCCTTTTACCTCATTATCGTTTTCCTTACCGTTAAAACCATAACGGTAGGCCTGTGCGCCTGGGTTTGTAAAATCGCGGCCGTTCATCTGCCCACCAAAGGCGTAATAATCGTTACTGTTAATTACATCAGGCTCGTAAGTACTACCGGTTTGCAAGCGGTTATCGCTCACTACCGCCATTACGTTACCCAGGTGGTTACTTAACTCAAAGAACTTAAGGCCATAGCTGTTCCAAATACTGCTGCCATTGGCTGTAGCTAAATTAAGGTTTGGTTTCCACATTCCCAAACGGCTGCTRCCATACAGTTGTTGCTCGCGCCAGTTGCTGGTATTGCCGGTATTATCGTACACAGCCAAACTGTTACCCTGGGCATCGCGTACATAATAAGTGGTAATGCCATTGTACAACTTRCTTACCCGGTTGCCCGAWGGATCRTAAGTATAGTTGATGCCACCGCTATTTTTGYTGATGCTTTTGATTTTACCATAAACACTCCAATCAATGTTGCTGATGCCTTCGGCAGCATCGGTTTTTAAGTTACCTATTTCATCATAGGTATAACTATTGTTGCCTATATCGTTTCCATTGGTTACCCCTACAGCATCATTTACGGCAGCCAAACGGTTGTTCAATAGTTTACCTGCGCCATCGCGGTTATACACATAACCCAAATTATCCATGGTACTTCCGCCCTGGTTATTGCGCTGCAGGGTTAGAATATTACCGTTACCATCGTAACCAAAGCTTTCTTTAAATTTATCGTTGGCACTGCCAAAGTTCCAGTTACCTATACCAATATCGTGCTGGTTTACATTTTTAATGCGGTTAAGCTGATCGTAACCGTAACTATAACCCACTGTTGCATCGTTGTTTATTTTGGCTATGCTGTAGGTACTGTTGCTAATGTTTCCATTAAATAATGGCCGGCCAGTAAGATCGCCATTTGTTCCCACATACGTATGGGCAAAAGCGCCATTGCCTCCAATAGGGCTATAATCGCCATTATAATAACCCAGGCTATAGGGGCTATAATCGCCATTATAATAACCCAGGCTATAGGCCAAGGC
>NZ_JBFTRT010000366.1:0-5096 GCF_056399685.1 Pedobacter sp. 01N416 | reverse complement strand
GGGTATATCAGCGCCTTCTTTTTTTGCGGGGATTATTATTGCCTGGCTTTTCGGTTTTGTACTGAGCAATTATACTGGCCTAAAAATGAGCGGCAGCTTATATTCTTACGATCCCTTTAATGGTGAAGTATTAACCCTAAGAAACCTATGGTTGCCAATGGTTACCCTTGGTTTGAGACCTTTGGCGATTATTGTACAGTTAACCAGAAGTGCAATGCTGGATGTTTTGGCGCAGGATTATATCAGAACTGCAAGAGCCAAAGGCTTAAGTAGAAATGCTATAATTTATAAACATGCTTTAAAAAATGCTTTGAACCCAGTAATTACAGCTATTTCAGGATGGTTTGCCTCATTGCTGGCGGGTTCTTTTTTTGTAGAGTACATTTTCGGGTATAACGGATTAGGCAGAACAACTGTAACCGCTTTAGAAATGTCTGATTTTCCGGTAGTGATGGGTTCTATTCTTTTTATTGCCTTCGTATTTGTAGTCATCAATATTCTGGTTGATATTTTATATGCTTATGTTGACCCAAGAGTTAAATTAAGTTAGGTTATGCGCGAAGAGGAAATTATAAATTATACTGAGCTTGCCGATCAACGCATCATCGAAATATTTAAGCTTGCAACAACCGAAATGCCCGATGCTGAGCGCTTGTTTAGCCATGTACTTAATGCCCAACATATATGGGCGCAACGGATTTCGGGCAAGAAACCACTTTATGGTGTTTGGGATATTCATCATAAGGAAAACTTTGAGCGTATTGCTGCTGAAAATTTTAGATTGATCAGGGCGGTATTGAAAAAGAGTTCTTTAGATAAGAAGATTTTGTACAGCAACACACAAGGTATTGAGTACGAAAACCGATTGGATGAAATTTTATTTCATTTATTTAATCATTCTACTTATCATCGCGGACAGGTTGTAACTTTATTGAAAAAAGAAGGTTTTACGCCACCTGTAACCGATTATATTATGTTAAAACGCGACCATTTATTGTAGGTCGGTTAAATAAAACACACATGAAAATTTTCCTTATCGGATACATGGGCTGCGGCAAAAGTACAAAAGCTAAACAGCTGGCACATCGTTTAGAATGCCCTGTGATTGATCTTGACGCCGAAATTGTTTCAAAAACAGGTAAAAGTATTGCCGAATATTTTGCCGAATATGGAGAAAGTGGCTTTAGGGATTACGAAAGCAAAATGCTTAAAACCTTCGATTATCCAGAAACCTGTGTGGTAGCTACTGGAGGCGGATTGCCATGCTTTTTCGATAACATGGAATGGATGAATGCTAACGGTGAAACCGTTTATTTGCAAATGGAGCCGGCGGCTTTGGTATCACGTTTACATAACCGTCAAAAACGTCCCTTAATTAAGGATCTGGATGATGAACAGCTTTTAGAATTTATTAAAGAGAAACTCAAAGAACGTGATCCTTTTTATACCAAAGCTAAGTTGATTGTAGACGCATTTGACCTGGACGGGGAAAAGTTGGAAGAAGCGATTAAAAATAATCGGTAGATTTTCTTTGCCAATAAACAATTTGCTTTAGATAAGATTTCCCCTAAACCCTAAACCCTAAACTCATCGTCAATTATCTTAGCTGATAACAACGCAAGGGGAATGCCTCCGCCCGGATGCACGCTACCCCCACAGAAATATAAATTTTTAACTTTCGAACTGAAATTGGAATGCCTTAAAAAGGCAGAAAACTGATTGTTGGAACTGTTGCCATACAGAGCGCCTTGATAAGAACCGGTTTTGCTTTCAATGCTTCTGGGGTCTAAAATCTGCTCACAGATAATATCTTTTTCAATATTTCTGTTTAACAATCGACTGATCTTTTTGATAATATTTGTCCTGGCTTCTTTAATCAACACATCCCATTTTTGACCATTATTGGCAGGAACGTTTATCATTACAAACCAATTTTCACTATCTGTAGGCGCATCCCCTCTAATGTGTTTGGCGCTGATATTAATGTAAACGGTGGGGTCGCTGCTGATGGTTTTATCTTTCCATATGGCATTAAACTCCTTTTGGTAATCTTCAGCGAAAAAGATGTTGTGCAGGCCCATATCGCTGTAATTCCCATCCATGCCCCAGTAAAAAATCAAAGCAGAGCTACTCCGTTCCTGGTTTAATAATTTTTTAGGTTGAGCTATGTTTTTAAGCAGGTTTTTATAAGTAAACCAGACGTCGAGGTTCGAAACAACAACGTTAGCTTTATAGGTTTTATCGTTAACTTTTACGCCCTGTACTTCGGATTTAGGTTTATTAGAATATATAATTTCCTCCACCTTTTGATTGTAATGAAGCCTTATTCCCAACCCTTCTGCCAATTTTACCAGGGCAGTAACAATACTATACATCCCGTTCTTTGGAAGGAAAGCTCCATAGTGGTACTCGAAATGTGGAATTATATTCAATGTGGCCGGTGCCTGATAGGGATCGGAACCATTGTAGGTGGCATAACGGTTAAAAAGCTGCGCTATTCTATCGTCTTTAAAGAACGATTGGTTTGCTTTTGCCTGGGTTCTAAAAGCATCAATCTGGCCAAAACGGAATATAGATTTTAAGGTGTCCCAGTGCAGGTAGCTTTTAATTTTATGCAAACTTCTTTCCAAAAATACACGGTGGGTAACATCGTAAATGGTTTTGCTTTTGTTTAAATAGCGCTCAACCTCTTTTGCAGTTGAAGCTGTTTTTTCTTCTATTTCCTTGGCAAGTTCATCGAGATCTGCACTTGCGTTTAACCTTAAGCCATCTTCGTAAAAATAACGGCAAATTTCTTTTAGTTTTAGATATTCAAAATAATCTTCAGGGTTTTTGCCTGCCAGTTTGAAGAGTTCATCCACGTACTGGGGCATGGTAAAAAGGCTCGGTCCGGCATCAAACCTGAAACCGTTCATTTTTATTTCTGTCAGCTTACCTCCAGGTTTTGAATTAGCTTCAAAAACATCAACCTCATAGCCCTTTAAGGAAAGACGGATTGCCGATGCAATGCCCGCAATTCCGGCACCGATAACTATTGCTTTTGGTTTAGGCATCAATCTACTTTAACTCCTCTAAATATAGCTTCGTTTGCTTTTCGATCTCGTTGGTGGCAAACTTAATGGCCGAACCAACTCTGGTGGTTTCGGATTTTACAGGCATCTTGTTTACCGTTGCCAAAGCATCAGTATACCATTTGGCCCACACTTCAATAATGTGTTTCTCATCCGTTGCGGTTTTCCCTTTTGCAATTTCCTTTTTGCTCAGTTCAAATTCAGTTTTTAAGCGGGTTAAAGCATCAGTTTTAACTTTCGAGATTGTGGCTATCGCAGTATTTTCATCTGCAGAAATTAAAGTATAGGCAGCAGTTAAACCACTTATCCCAACATTTTTCATTTCGGTTGGCGAAACCTTATCAATCCTGTCGTTATCCGTATGGTAGAAAACATCGGTAAAGTGCCACATCAATAATCCTGGAATTTTATTTTGCAAAAATGGTGTGTGGTCGCTGCCACCTTCGAACGGATTATAATTAACWGTCCAGTTGGCAAATTTGCCCTGTGCTTTACAGATATCGAAGATAAAATCGTTAAAATAATGCGGAAAAAGATCTTTTTCAGTAACATCGCCAGCGCCCCATTCGGTATGTTTATCAGCTCCCCTTGTCCAAATGGCCGATGGATCAGGCATTTTTTCAATCAGGAATGAGCCGCCGGTTTTTTTAGTGTCCTCGCCAACCATATCCAAACTCATTCCCCACATAATGCCTTTGGCCCGGGTGGTATCTTCGGTAATATATCTTCTTGTTGATACAATTTCGTCGCCCCATAAAAAAGTGAGGCTACGCTTCGGACTTATCTTTTTTGCCTGATATAATGCTGCTGTTAGCCTTGCCATTTCTGCTAATGTACCAACACCACTTGCATTATCATTTGCGCCAGGCTCCTGAACATGGGCACTGAACACAAAACGTTCATTAGGATTTACATTGCCTTTAACATTTGCTACTATGGTTAATTCTTCGGAGGGGTAAATTTTAGTCTGAATACTTACTCTTAATTTAGTCTCGCCTTTTAAACAGGCTGCTTTTAATTTTTCTTTAGCAGCATAAGATAAAAGCAAKGTCCATACCTCACTATTGGCTTTCATGCTCCCAAATTGGATAGAAGTTTGGTGTACCTCTGGTTGGGTGTACTTTGGCATCGAATAGCCCAGCACACCAATGGCTCCCGCTTTTGTGGCTATTTGAAGCAAACGTGACGGACTGTTCTCAGAAAAAAGGATTTTTCCTTTAAGGTCCATTTTCTCTATTTCGGCAGGTAATACGTTGGCAATGTAAACCACATTAGCTGTAACACCTCCTGCAGCTGTTGATCCGCAATTGATTGGAATCATATTGCGGTTAGTTTTATAAGAGATGAGTGGTTTTGTTTCGCCAACGATATCAATATTGGCATCAACAGGTTCCCAGGTATTGTTTTTCATCGCTCTTTTTTCGATGCGATAAGTTAAAGGAGCCTCAAATTCATCCTGCTTCTGTTCTACAAAACCGGCCTTTTTAAGGATATTTTCTACATAATGGATACTGGCATTAAAGCCTGTGTTACCGGGTACGCGAAAGTATTTTTCTACAAAAGCAGTTGTTTCATAAGCGTTTTTTTCTAGGAAACCAGCCCGCGTTAGCGTGAAATATTCATCTGTCGAATTTTGTGCGTAACATCCCAATCCCGCAAAAAGCAGTGCAAAAAGTATCTTCGTTTTCATGATCGTTCGTAAAAGCGAAAGATACTAAGAATATTTAATGTTGTTTAGGCGTACCGCTTGCCAGTTTTGCGTTTCAACCCTTCATCAACCGATAATGGGCCTGAACCTACTACCCAAAACATGATGAGCAGAAACAAGACCAATACCGAAAACCACAATTCCGAATTCGGTGTGGAGAAACCCGGCGTAAGGTTAACGAAAAATACCGCAAACAATAAGATTGGAATCTGAATTACAACGGCAAAGCGGGTAACTAAGCCTAAAGTAATTAAAACACCCCCAACCAAATGCGCAAATGCAACAACATGAATGGCGACACTGATGAGCTGATGAGC
>NZ_JBFTRT010000365.1:0-5097 GCF_056399685.1 Pedobacter sp. 01N416 | reverse complement strand
GGGAGGGATACAGGCTACTAAGGCATTAAAAAACCATCCTGATTTAAAACATATTCCGGTAATTTATTTTTCGGCCAATAATGATATATCTTCATTAGCCGATGAAGCCGGTGCTGATAGTTACCTATCGAAACCATTTGATATTGCTGCACTCGAAGAAATTGTGAAAAAACATTTGAGCTAGCGCCGAAGGCTCATGAATTTTTAAGAGGCTGGTACGCTGGAAAACTTCGTATGTCTAGGATGAGCCCTGGTTAAACTTCCGAAGTTTTCTAGGGCTCGAAAGATCGTCATTTCGAGTGGAGTGCAATGAAGTCGAGACCCGAAGGCTCTGCGAAGCAAAATCTGTCTCAATAGATCTCTCTCCCGAAAGTCGGGACTCCGCTTCATCCGATAGCTATCGGATCGAGATGACGAATTTCTATTTGAAATCTGTTATTCCTTACCCCAAATTCTTGTATTCAGATCCAGCTCCTTAACAATATCATACATAAACTTTATGGTGGAGATATCTTCATTTACGGTTTCTGGGCTCAGCAATGATTTAAAAACGGGTGCTTCGAAATAGTTCCGGTTCAGTGGGAAAGCGATATACATCCTCGATTCGATAAAGGATAAACTGATGTTATATTTTGTTTGATGGTTGAGGTTTAATATCCGCTCCATCATGGCAGGTGTAAGGATGTATCTGGATTCGACCTGATCGGAGCCATAGGTCACAAAAGTCTTATCAAAGTCTAGATTCTCCAGTTGAATAACATCGTTACTACCAAAAGAAAACAGATTCTTTGAAAACCATGCACCAAAAGCTGCTCCGAAATCTTTTGGCCTAACAATGGTTACACCATTAAACTTTTTGTTAAAATCGGCAGCAAAGATAATTCCTCTAAAAATGTCATGCCACTCTGTTCGGGTTCCGTCTTTTGTTTGGGTTACTGTTTTATATTCGGCATGTACCTCAGCAAAGTAAAACCGGGTTTTATCAGCACATCCAGTTACCAGATCCTCTGTTTTATAACGATCAGGCTCATTGCTAAACAACTGTGTGTACATAAACTCCGATGCATCAATTCCTTGATAGGGACTAATCGATAAACTTTCATCTAAAAATTTAAGGGCAGCACCAATTACATTGGTTTTGTAGGCATTTTGGTAAGCTGTTAAAGAATCGTTGATTTTAAATAACAAAATACTGCCGTAAATAAGGGGTATTAAGCCGCCAATTACACCAGGAATAGGAAAACCTAAGAAAAAGCCTAAAACACAGAGCAGAATGCCCGCTGCAATAAAAATATAACCTTTGGTTTGGGTACCGGCAATTCTTTTGCGCTCTACCTCCATTGTAGCCAAAACTTGCTGTAAGGCTACATTATTTGCAATATCGAACGACATTAATTATTAAAGAGTTCTTTTGCGCTAATGTTTTTACGTTCCTCGGCTGCGGTTTCTAAAACGGCAATGGGCTGGAAATTTAACATTCCGGCAAATAAACTGCCCGGAAACATCATAATCGCATTATTGTAATCGGTTACCGAAGCATTATAGGTTCTTCTGGCAGCGGCAATCTGCTCTTCGCTTTCAGTCCAGGTAGTTYGCAGGTTAATAAAGTTGGTATTGGCTTTTAAATCAGGATAATTTTCGATGTTAACCATTAAACCTTTCACACTACTGCTCAATTGCGCATCTAAATCTGCTTTTTCTGCATTGCTAATGTTTGGTGAGCCTGCTTTAGCTCTTAGTTCAACTATTTTCGTCAAAGTCCCCTGCTCATAAGTAGTGTACTGTTTTACCACTTCAACAAGATTTGGAATAAGGTCGAACCGTTTTTTAAGCATTACATCAATGGCCGAGAAGGCATTGGTTACCTGGTTTTTCTTCCCGATAAGCGAGTTGTAAAAGAAAATCCCGATAAGGAATATAAATCCGATAATAACGAGGGCAATAATCATAATTTTAGTTTAAGGTTTAGAGAATAAAGATAAGAAAAGGTTACAAAATGTTATCGCTTTTCATTTTGTTCCCGTTCACGTCTTATCCGCCGCTCTAAGCGTTTCTGTTTCCTTTGCATATGATTGGCCCGCATGGCTTTAAACTTTGCAATATGCTCACGTACTTCATTCTGCTTTTCTTCCGTAATACCGATGCTATATTTTATGCCCGTAAAAAGGCTCTTCCAGATCATGTTAAAGAAAGATGTATTTGCCGGCCTGCTGTAATTTACGGTTACAGGTATCAGCTTTCCGTCTGCACCGGGGTTTTCTGATTTAATGATTAAAGCATTTGCTAAGAAAGAAAGAAAACCGCGGGTAACCAGGTGATCTTTTTCGGGATCGTTTTTCATCAGCGCTACAGAAAGGTCGTAGTAGGAGAACGCTACCGTTCCTTTTGCGCCTAAATCGTTCGCTTTAAAATTAAACTTCAATTTATCCACACTCCCACGGTTAATGCGGACCAAGCCTAAGGGTTTGGTAATCTGATTTAAAACCCGCGCATTAAAATTGTGTAAAACCCCATTGTAAGAAAAGGCACCATCTTTAGCGGTAAGATCAAATATAAAGTTTACATCAAGTTTTCCCTGCCCAAATAGGTAAGTGTTTAGGTTAACCTCCATAATAGGGTTTATGGCTTTAATTTTTTCGAGGTTGGTGGCGTTTTTTATAATGCCCGAGGTATGCTCGAAACTAATCTGCCCCTTTTGGTTACTCTCATTGTTGTAAACAGCGTAATTCACATTTATATCCTTCAGCTGGATTTTCTGGACCAGAATAGGCGCATCAAGAAGCTGCAAAAGTTGATGGGGAAACTTTCCGACTTTGCTTTCCTGGTGTTTTTTTGGGAGGCCATTATGGTTAAATACTGAAACGAAACCGTTGGTAATGGCCATTTCCTTTGCCCAAAGTTCTTGTTTGCTAATGTATAATGGCAAATCAATCCCATTAAGCATAATGTCGCTCATCTTGATGTTGAAACGTTCCTTCGCAAACCCTGCAACTTTGCCAAAGTTCATCTCATCGTGCAGTGGTACCAAAGCAAAACTGTTAATCCTTAACTTACCCGTTGTTGCCCTAAAATCCAGTTTATCTAATTGGATATCGTACATTTTGTCTGGCGTACGGTATACATAGTTATTCAGATTGATCACAATATCTTTAATCAGATAAAATCTTGTTGGATCTTCAGCAGAGGTAGAATCTACCAACAGGTCGGTTAAGGTAATGTTGAGGTCATCAATAGAGAAAGGTACTGAATTGGGTACATTTTTATTGATATATTTAAAACTTACATCCTTAAACCTGATGCTTTTAATGCTAAATTCATTCAGGTTTTTAGAGATGATAGCATAAGGCGATTTAATGGGCCTGGGTGCACGCCCCTCGTTAAAAGCAAATTGCTGGTTAACCATTGTTACTTCAGGTTTATCAAATATGATTTCTTCCAGCTGAAGTTTTTTTTCGCGGTACAAGGTTAATGGGTGGAAGTGCTTCACCACCAGTTTTTTTAAAGATACCGTATATAAATTATTTGGTGCTCTTTTTAAGGCTATGAGTTGCTTAAACCGATTGGTATCAGGTATTATTCTTACATTCTGTAAGGTGGCATTGCCYGTAAAAACATTGGTAGAAACCTTGGTAAAACTAATGGTATATAAACTATCGGTCGATTTATAGAGCAGTGTTTTGATCCTATCGGTTAAAATAGGGCGCGACTTAACATTTAACAGCCAGGCTATACCTACAAGTACAATAAAAACACTGAGTAATGTACACGCAATCCATTTAAAAATTCTATAACGGTATCTTCTGGTATCAGGCATTAAAAAATGAGAGGCTGTGGTTTTATTAGCAATATACGGTTATAAACATATATTTGAAAAGTGTAAGATCAGTTTTTTTCTCTCCGGGCCTTCCGCGCTGCTTTTCTGTCTGCCCGTTTTTGTTCCCTTATTTTTTTTGCAATTACTTTTTGCTGTTTTACCGGATTCTTTTCTGGGACCACACCAACGCCTACAATATCCTTTATGCCCACAAAAACGGTTTTCCACATCAGGTTAAAAAAGGAGGCTGAATTAACTCTCGTATTGGCCATGCTTGCTGTTCTTGGTGCTTCGCCTTTTTGTGGATTTTCGTTTTTAACTAAAATGACATTGGCCAAAAAAGACAAAAAACCTTTTTCCTTGGTTCCCTCGCCATCAATATTGTCAGATAGTAATTTCACCTTTAAATCGGTGTACAACATATTCATCGATCCCGTTGCAGATCTTAAATTTCCGTTCGCCTTAAAATCAACATGTTGTATATTGCCGCTCTCTATTTCAACCAGGCCCAGCGATTTTGATAGTGGATTTAAATTTTTCATATCAAACCTACCCAGGTTACCGCTATAGGTAAATGCCCCATTATTATCGGTAAGGTTGAAATCGATTTTTATATTCAGCTTTCCGGTCCCCATTAAAAGCGAGTTTAAATCTGCCAGAGCATGGCTCTTTTTGCGCAATTGTAAACTATCGTTGGTTACGTTTAAAATGTTTCCTGTTAGCGCCTTAAAGTCAACTGATCCAATTTTTTTACTCGCCGGGTTAAATTCAGCATATTTAACATTAATGTTTCTCAGCTTTACCGTATCAATCAGGGTAGGCATGTTTAATCTTTTTAGGGCCATATGTGGGTAGTTTCGGCCTTTATCAAAGCCTGGAGGCGGAGGCGATTCGCGGCTCATAAAAACTTCAACATTTGCGGGGCCAATCCTCAGCGATTTTGCATGCAGCTTCTGGTCGGTATTTAAACCAATAAAGTCAACTCCATTAAATTCTATTTTATCAAAACTGAGGTTATACCGGTCTTTCTGGATCTTGTACTTTCTTGCAAAAGTAAGCTCATCGTACAATGGGGTAAGTTTAAATCCTTTAACCGTTATTTTTTTTGATGCTGTAGAGCCTTTAATGGTGTCAACTTTCATTGAATACATTTTATCTTTCGTTATCGATTTATAACCTGCAATCTGAAAGGATGCATCTTTTGTATAGTAAAATCTTGTTGTATCATTTCCCGAAAGTGAATCCAATAAAAAATCGTTAATGTTAATGTCGAGGTGTTTGAT
>NZ_JBFTRT010000364.1:0-9636 GCF_056399685.1 Pedobacter sp. 01N416 | reverse complement strand
ACCATGAACCACAAATTTTTACTTTCCCTTATTGTCTGTGTTGCAAGCTTTAATTTTTATGCTACCGCGCAAAAGAAACCCAATGTAATTATCATCTATGCCGACGATTTAGGTTATGGCGACCTCAGCTGTTACGGCGCAACAAAAATAAAAACCCCAAATATTGACGCATTGGCAAAACAAGGGCTGCGATTTACCAATGGTCACGCAACCGCATCTACCTGTACACCTTCGCGTTATTCCTTAATGACCGGAAGATATGCATGGCGTAAAAAAGGAACAGATATATTGCCAGGCGATGCTGCATTGATTATCCCAACAGATAATAGTTCTCTACCATCAATTTTTCAGCAAGCTGGTTATAAAACAGGTCTTGTTGGCAAATGGCACTTAGGCTTGGGCAATGCAGTAGAAAAAGACTGGAACAAAGAAGTAAAGCCCGGGCCAAAAGAAGTCGGTTTTGATTATTCCTTTATTTTCCCGGCTACGGCCGATAGGGTACCTACTGTTTTTATGGAAAATCAATTGGTGGTAGGTTTAGATCCTAAAGATCCGATTACAGTTGATTATAAAAGTCCGGTTGGTACTGATCCAACAGGAAAAGACCATCCAGAACTGTTAAAAATGCCTGCTGAAGCTAATCATGGGCACAACCAAACCATTGTAAACGGCATTGGCCGTATTGGTTATATGCAGGGAGGCAAACTTGCCCGCTGGACTGATGAGGAAATTCCATTTACCTTTTTAACCAAAGCAAAAAATTTTATCGAAGATCATAAACAAGAGCCGTTTTTCCTTTATTATGCGTTAACAGAACCGCATGTACCGCGTTTATCTTCCACCATGTTTAAAGGGAAAAGTGAACTGGGCAATCGTGGTGATGTAATTTTACAACTCGATTGGGCAGTTGGCGAAATAACAAAACAACTAAAATACCTGGGCCTTGATAAAAATACGATGATCATTTTCAGTAGCGACAACGGTCCTGTAATTATGGACGGTTATGAAGATCAGGGTTTCGAAAAATTAAACGGCCATACACCTGCAGGTAGTTTACGCGGAGGCAAATACAGCATTTTAGAAGGTGGTACACGTGAACCTTTTATTATTTCGTGGCCAGCAAAAATCAAACCGGGTGTTTCTGGAGCCTTAGTTTCACAGATTGATTTTTTGGCCTCATTTGCCAGCTTTTTCAACGTAGAAGGCAAAAATGCAATTGACAGTAAAAATGTGTGGGATGCTTTTACCGGAAAAGACCAAAAAGGCCGTGATTTCTTCGTTGAACAAAGTAACCAACTGGCAATTGTTAAAGATAACTGGAAATATATCAGGCCATCAAAGGGAGAAGCTTTTTATAAACTTACCCATACCGATAGTGGAAACCTGCCTACGGCGCAACTGTATAACTTAAATGATGATTTGGGTGAAAAGAACAACCTTGCACTAAAATATCCGGAAAAGGTGAAAGAATTGGAAACTTTATTAAGTACCGAAGAAGCGAAAACCAAATAAAACAGATCTGTTGGTCGATTTCCCCTGACCAACTCGATTTATGCAATACCATTTTAAAGACGTAAAACCAATCTTCTTTTATGCTGTTTTATATAATAGCTTAAAAGAAGATCATGGAAAACACAAAAGATAACAACAAAAATCTGGGCAATAAAAATGCTGATAACGGCGCCGATAAAACCAATATGCCCGATCAGCAGGTGCCGCGCCACCGGAGCAACGATAACGAAAAAAAAAATAGTGTTGAAACTGAAGCGGGTAACCTAGGCAGAGATTTCGGAATGGGCGATTTTGGTTCGGAAGAAGCAAGAACAGATGCCGAAAAAGGTAATAAGGGAGAAGCAGGAAATATGCCCAATACCACAGAAAAATAAAAGCCCCCGATGTAAAATCGGGAGCTTTTCCTAACAACTAAAAAATAGCACTTATTGGTGCTTTTATCCTACTTTAAATGCAGGGGCAACATCATCAAGACAAGTACAGGTTACTTTTAAGTCTTTAATGATTCCTGTTTTTAAACTGTAAACCCAGGCATGTACGGCTAACTCCTGGCCATTGGCCCATGCACTTTGTACAATTGATGTATTGGTTACATTTGCAGCGCCCTCAATGGCATTTAATTCAACTAAGCGGTCAAAACGCTGATCAGGATCTTTGATTGTAGCCATTTCACGTTCGTGCGTACGGTATACATCGCGGATATTTCTCAACCAGTTATCAATAATTCCAACCTGTTTATTGCCTAATGCAGCTTTCACGCCACCGCAGCCATAATGGCCACAAACAATAACGTGTTTTACCTTTAATACATTAATAGAATAATCGAGTACTGAAAGTAAATTCATATCAGTATGCACCACCACATTGGCGATGTTTCTATGTACAAAAATATCGCCTGGTCTGGTGTTGGTAATCTGGTTTGCGGGTACACGGCTATCAGAGCAACCAATCCACAATACCGGTGGGCTCTGGCCTTCAGAAAGTTTATCAAAAAAGGTAGGATCACTGTCGATTGTATCTTTAACCCAGTCCTTATTGCCTTGTAACAGGCTATCGTATGTTATATCTTTCGTATCTATTGTTTTTGCGCACATATTATAACTTATTAATATCTTCTTCTACTTTTATATTTAATTTTGGTACTGCATAATGTTTTTGGATATTCTCCAATGTGACGATAATACCTTTGGTATAGGCATTATGTTTGTAATTATAAATCGTTTCCAATACATCTGGATCGATATACCTGGCATTCGAACCGTCAATAATTACATCTGTTTCTTTCGGAATATTCGTTAAAACTACTTGTATTGCTGCTTTGTTCAGAAAAGAAACCTCTTCTGCCAGTTTAATCCTGATGTGCTTTTTATCACCTTCATTTGTAATTCTGTAAAAGAATGGGTTACGCATATTGGTACGGAGTAAATAGAAAATAGAAACCAACATACCAACTGCCACACCTTTTAACAGATCGGTAAATAAAACTGCTACAACCGTAACCACAAATGGAACAAACTGGTCCCATCCTTTATGGTACATGTGTTTAAATAAACTGATGCGCGTTAATTTATAACCCGTTACCAAAAGAATGGCAGCCAAACACGACAATGGAATCATGTTAATTAAACCTGGGATAAACAGTAATGATAACAATAGCCAGGTGCCGTGAAAAATAGCCGACATTTTGGTTCTACCGCCTGCATTAACATTTGCCGAACTACGAACAATTACCGATGTCATAGGCAAGCCACCAACCATACCACTGGTAATGTTGCCTAAACCTTGGGCGATTAATTCTCTATTTGTTGGCGATACACGTTTAATTGGATCTATTTTATCTACTGCCTCTATGCTTAATAAAGTTTCTAAACTTGCCACAACAGCAATAGTTGCAGCTGTTATATAAACATTTTTATTAGCCAACTGAGAGAAATCGGGCATGGTAAACAGGCCTAAAAATTCGCCAAAACCGCTTACCACTGGAATTTTCACCATCTGATCGGCACGTAGCGGATGATCGGTACCAGCAAAAAGTATAGTTCCAAGAACCCCAAGCATTACCACCAACAATGGTGCAGGTACAACCGCTAATTTTGGAAATTTAGGCCAAATAATCAGAATAGCTATCGATAATAAACTGATAACCACAGCAGCCAAACTAAAATGACTTACCGCTGCTGTAATCGCAGAAAAAGTATTTTCGTGATCTTGCTGAAAGAATCCTTCGTCGCCACTAAAATCGGTATCAACACCCAACGCATGTGGTAACTGTTTTAAAATCAAAATCAATCCGATTGCTGCAAGCATCCCCTCAATTACACTCGAAGGGAAGTAATTACCAATAGTTCCGGCTTTTACCAGGCCTAAAATCATTTGGAATACCCCTGCCAATACAACTGCAAGTAAAAAGGTTTGATAACTCCCCAAAGATGTTATGGCACCCAAAACAATAACGGTTAAACCCGCTGCAGGGCCACTAACGCTCAATTGCGATCCACTGAAAGAGGCAACCACTACCCCTCCAATAATACCAGTGATTAAACCAGCAAATAACGGTGCACCTGAGGCTAGTGCAATACCTAAACACAATGGCAAAGCCACTAAAAACACTACAATACTTGCAGGTAAATCTTTCTTTAAATTCTTTTTAAGAATATATTTCTTCACGTCCGAACCTGAAAAGGCCGGGTTAAACTTTTGCATAACGATATAATTATCTAGTAAATTTTAACGAATAAATCGCGGAGGAATCTTAAAAGCGATCAAGGAACAAGCATATCGTATAAATATTTAACACAACATACCCGCTCAAATTACTGATTGCAATAAGTTACCCCAATAAAAATGACTAAATAAAGTTAGGCGGCGGTGTTGGTACCGTAGGGTGATATGGATCTACATATCTTTTGAAATGTTCGATAAAACTGCTCTTCAGAAAGAAATGGCTTGAAGAGAACTCGTAAGAAAAGATAGGATGATTAAGTTCAACGAGTTTGAAATCGGTAAATTTTGCAGTGTCTTTGGCGGTATCTTTTCCGCCTTCATGCTCTAACTCGATTTGCATGATTACAGCGTTCATGATTTCCTTGTCAATACTCGTACAAAATACCGGCGCACCAGATATACCCATCTTCGCCATGAAGATGAACATGAATGAGGCAACGATTAAATACTTGTATTTCCTTAAAAACATCTAAAATCCTAATGTTGTTTTAATACTAACGGTTACAAAAATAAACGGATAATTGGTTTTTCAATGCTTTAAGCTGTAAAAAAAATGTAATATAACAGATAGGCGATTGCTTTCGACACAAAAAAAATTACTGTTTAAAGATTTTTGGAAACAATGGTCCCGTTATAAAATTAAATTAAAAATGAAGGGTTAGTATTTCATAGGTGCTGTAGCCCCGCCATTCGCTAATTCCGATGAAGAATCGGAACCGCTGCTGTCGGGTTTAGTGAACAGCGGTTTGTTTTCCAAGCACAGGCCTAAGTTAAATAAACCCGATTGCCCGGAAGCGCTTCCGAGCCTTAATCGGAACTTGTAACAAAAAACGGGACCTAACCTGTATAATCTTTAGACATTTTTGTATTTTATCGTCACCCTGAATTTATTTCAGGGTCTTAATGGGCAGAAAGATGCTGAAATAAATTCAGCATGACGATCGCGACTCTAGCCAGCCATCTGCTTTACTCAACATCGCATGCTGGACTAGGATAAAATAACACCTCGTTTACCTTGCATTACCGCTAGTAATTTTTAATTTTAAAATCTCATAGCGTTGCAATGGACAAAAAAATAGCATTACTTAAAGATAAGATTAACCAGGCAAACCTTGGCGGTGGACAGACCCGAATCGATAGTCAGCATAAAAAAGGTAAACTTACCGCCCGCGAGCGCATTCATTTTTTAATGGATGAAGGGAGCTTTGAAGAAATTGGCATGATGGTTATGCACCGAAGTACTGACTTTGGAATGGAACGCGAAAAATATCTTGGTGATGGTGTAGTAACGGGCTATGGAACAATTAATGGCAGGTTAACTTATGTATTCTCTCAGGATTTCACCGTGTTTGGAGGTTCACTCTCCGAAACCCATGCAGAGAAAATTTGCAAGCTTATGGATATGGCCATGAAAAATGGTGCACCACTGATCGGTTTAAATGATAGTGGCGGTGCCCGTATTCAGGAAGGAGTTGTTTCTTTGGGCGGCTATGCCGATATCTTTTATAAAAACGTACAGGCTTCGGGCGTAATTCCGCAGCTATCGGCCATTATGGGACCATGTGCAGGTGGAGCTGTTTATTCGCCAGCCATTACCGATTTTATTTTAATGGTAGAAAATACTTCTTATATGTTTGTTACAGGCCCAAATGTGGTTAAAACGGTAACACACGAAGAAGTAACCTCAGAAGAATTAGGAGGTGCCAGCACACATGCTACAAAATCGGGCGTTACCCATTTTGCCTGTGCCAACGAAATTGAGGCTATTAACCATGTAAAGAAACTACTGCGCTATATGCCGCAAAACTGCGAGGAAACAGCCGATCATTTACCTTACGACACAGCTGATGAAAGCCGACCAGAATTAAACACTTTTATGCCAGAAAATGCTTCGCAACCTTACGATATACGTGAAGTGATTTCTGCCGTGGCCGATACGGACAGCTTTTTAGAAGTACATGCAGCTTATGCTGAAAATATTGTGGTAGGCTTTGCCCGCCTTGCAGGGAGAAGTATTGGTATTGTAGCCAATCAGCCCGCTTATTTGGCAGGCGTTTTAGATAGCAATTCTTCTACCAAGGCAGCACGTTTTGTCCGCTTTTGCGATTGCTTTAATATTCCATTATTGGTATTTGAAGATGTTCCAGGATTTTTGCCAGGTACAGATCAGGAGTGGAATGGCATTATCACCAATGGGGCAAAATTATTATACGCTTTTAGCGAGGCTACTGTACCACGCATTACTGTAATTACCAGAAAGGCTTATGGTGGCGCTTATGATGTGATGAACAGCAAACATATTGGTGCAGATATGAACTACGCATGGCCAAGTGCAGAAATTGCTGTAATGGGTGCTAAAGGTGCTGCAGAAATTATTTTTAAAAGAGAAATTACTTCAGCAGAAAACCCTGAAGAGAAATGGTTAGAGAAAGAAAAATTATATTCAGATATCTTCGCAAATCCTTATCGCGCGGCCGAACGCGGCTTTGTTGATGAGGTGATTGAACCAGCCCAAACCCGTACAAAGTTGATAAAAGCCTTTAAGATGTTGGAAAATAAGGTGGTGAATAATCCAAGAAAGAAACATGGAAATATACCTTTGTAGAAAATAATCTCAGCCATTGGTCCATAGTAAGGTTTGTATCAATCCAGACTATTGAGACTCATGACTGAGGACTTCCGACTTAATACTAAATGCAGATTACTCAGAAATTATCACGCGCCGATATCCTCCTCATGGCTTTTTGCACAGGCCTGATTGTTGCAAATATTTACTACTGCCAACCTTTGGTAATCTTAATTGCAAAAGATTTTAACCTCACCGAAACCGATGCCGGACGGATTACCTACCTCACACAGATCGGTTATGCTTTAGGTCTTTTCCTTTTAGTGCCGCTGGGTGATATGTTTGAGCGCAAAAAACAGATCCTTGTAATTACCGGACTTGCAATCTTCGCCTTACTGGTTGCCGCGGTTTCACATACCTTTTTTGTACTGGAAGTTGCCTCAATTTTAATTGGTACCTGCTCTATTGTACCCCAGTTGATATTGCCCTTAGCGGCTAATTTAAGCACCGATGAAAATCGCGGGGCCAATATTGGAATGATTATGAGTGGTTTGCTGGTCGGAATTTTAGCTTCGCGGGCGGTAAGTGGCAGTATTGGCTTTTGGCTAGGTTGGAGAGCCGTTTATTATATTGCGGCCGGAATTTGTGGCCTGCTTATTCTTTTAATGGCCAAGCGTTTTCCACAAAGTTATCCTGCCTTTAAAGGCACCTACAAAGAACTCATGCGTTCGATGTTCAGTTACATTAAAACCCAACCTGCCTTAAGGGAGACTTCGATTATTAACTTTCTGGCTTTCGCCATTATTAGCGCATTTTGGACTACAATGGTATTGTTTCTGGCTAACCCACCCTTTAATTTCCAAACCCTGCAGATTGGGTTATTTGGAATTGCTGGCGCAGCAGGCGCATTGGCAGCGCCATTGGTTGGAAAGTTAAGTGATGGTAACAATCCGCGCAAAAACTTAATGATTGGTTTTATATTACAAATCGTTAGTATCGCCTTGTTTTATTTTACTGGCAGCCATTTGTACCTATTTGTAATTGGCATTGTGCTTATAGACATCGGTCAGCAAGCTATACATGTAACCAACCAGACCCGAATTTACACCTTAATACCAGAGGCCAGAAACAGACTGAACACCATTTTTATGTCGGTTAGTTTTATTGGTGCCAGCTGTGGCTCAGCTTTGGGTTTGTGGCTGTGGGACCAAGGCGGATGGGCATTATTCTGTTATGGAATGACGGGAATAATTGTCCTTAATATCTTAATTTATCAGTTCTATGGAAGAAAAAACAAATAACTAATCAATAAAAATTTCATGAAATCTAAAAACGCGATCAAAACATTTTCGGCCTTACTTATTTTCCTGGCCATTTTTGGTAAGGCAAAAGCTCAAGACAGCACAAAAGTAGAACAGCCAACCGAAGTAAAATCATTAAATAAAATCAGGTTGACCATATTGGGACTTGGCTACGAAAGGGAGCAAAAAGTGGGTAAAACAACTTCAGTTTATTTTGGTGCGGGGGCGCAAGGCGTTTTTATTTATCGAACTGAGATCTCCATTGATAACAATTATAATTTTAGCTTTAACACAGACACAGATTTCAAAGTTTACCCGGCTCTTAATGCAGGATTTAGGCACTATTACAATTTTAACAGAAGGATTAAAAAAGGTAAAAGAACCTTAAATAACAGTGCTGGTTATGTCGGGCTTGATGTATTAGCCATTATCCCAACACAAAGTGATACCGTATATGGTTATCAGATTAATATTATGCCGCAATGGGGATTTCAAACTGCTGTTCGTAGAAAAGTTAACTTCGAGTTGGCTTTAGGCCCTTTAGCTGCAATTAACAAAACCGATACTTATTACGGAATTGGCGGAAAAATCGGCTTTAGCTTTTTATTATAACTATGGTTCAAATTGAGCAAATATTCCCTTCTCTAACCTGGCGGATCAGGCATGAGGCCATGTATCCAGAATTACCTTTTGATAGCGTAAAGCTTCCGGATGATTTTGAAGGCATCCATTTTGGATTATACCTCGATCATAAGTTAACAGGAGTAGTTTCTTTGTTTCATGATGGGGATGTTTACCAATTCCGTAAACTTGCCGTTCTGCCCGATACTCAAAAAGCAGGTTATGGCTCACAACTAATGGCCTATATCCTTGATTTTTGTAAAATTCAAAAAGCGACAAAACTATGGTGCAACGCACGTGTAAATGCTAAGGAATTTTATTTTAAATTTGGCTTCCACGAAACCGATAAAACCTTTTTTAAAGATGGTTACGATTTTGTAGTAATGGAAAAAGAACTTTAAATTACCAACCGTCATGCTGATCCGATAGCTATCGGATTTAGTTCAGCATCTCATTAATCAGATTCTGAATCAAGTTCAGGATGACGAATAATTATAGAATAATATTATGGCTAAGAAAAAAGACGACGAAAAGAAAAAACATGTTGCTGTGGTAACTAAAAAATCGCTGCAGTTTCTTGAAGAATACATCAATAATCCTGCTCCTACCGGCTACGAATGGGAAGGGCAAAAACTTTGGTTAAACTATTTAAAACCATATATCGATGAACACTTTATCGATAACTACGGTACCGCTGTAGGTGTTATTAATCCTAAAGCTGCTTTTAAAGTAGTTATAGAAGCACATGCCGATGAAATTTCCTGGTATGTAAATTACATCACCGCAGATGGTTTAATTTATGTAATCCGAAATGGTGGTTCAGATCATCAGATTGCGCCATCAAAACGGGTGAATATTCATACTGAAAAGGGATTGGTTAAAGCAGTATTCGGTTGGCCAGCGATCCACACC
>NZ_JBFTRT010000363.1:0-5143 GCF_056399685.1 Pedobacter sp. 01N416 | reverse complement strand
TTGCAACAGAAACGATAGTATCTTCAGGAGTGTTAGTGATCACATATTTTTGACCTTTAAGATCGCGAACACGGAATAAACTACCTACCTCTAATTTCTCTAAGCTTACTTCTACGTTTTGTGGCATATCAGCTGGTAATGCTTTAACACGTAGTTTACGTAATTTCTGGATTAATTTACCCCCCATTTTAACACCTGGAGAAGTTCCTGTTAATTTAACCGGGATCTCCATAACGATTTCTTTCTCGTCAAACAACTGAAGAAAATCGATGTGCATTAATACGTCGGTAAGTGGATGAAATTGAGTGTCTTTTACGATAGCTTTAGTTTTAGTACCGTTAACATCAATCTCCACAAAGTTYACATCCGGGGTATAAATAACATCTCTTAAGTCAGCAATAACTACAGCAAAGTGTTGTTGCTCTTTTCCACCATACAATACCGCCGGAACTTTACCTTCGTAACGAAGTTCCTTGGCATCGCGTTTCCCTACGTTCTCTCTTGGAGAACCGCTAATTGCGATTGTTTTCATTTTATTTTTATTTTATATTTATTAGTAGTCAGTATTAAGTATCGAGTTTCAAGACCTTAAGCCTTCAACCCGCTACCTTCCACCTTATTTAAACTCTTTTTATTGCTTGGCGTTCGGCGGCTGGCGTTTTAAGCGCTCATCGCAATAACGCTCAACGTTATACTCTAAACAGATCACTAATTGAACCGTGCTCGTTTACATTGGCAATTGCCCTTGCAAATAAACTGGCTGTGCTTAGCACCCTAATTTTCGGACTTTCCTGTTTCAACGGGATAGTGTCCGTAACGATTAACTCGGTTAATACCGAATTTTCTACCGTTTCTATTGCTTTGCCTGATAATACAGCGTGTGTACAAACCGCTCTAACACTTGCGGCACCGTTTTCCATAATCAAAGCCGCAGCTTTTGATAAGGTTCCGGCAGTATCGCAAATATCATCGATCAATACCACATCCTGTCCGGTTACATCACCAATAATCGACATCGATTCGATTTCGTTGGCACGTTTACGGCGTTTATCGCAAATAATTACCTCAGCGTTAAAAAACTTGGCAAAAGTACGTGCCCTGTACGAACCGCCCATATCTGGCGATGCAATAGTTAAGTTTTTTAAGCCCAAGCTTTTGATATAAGGCACAAAGATTACCGATCCATCTAAGTGATCAACCGGGATATCGAAGAAACCCTGTATCTGTGCAGCATGTAAATCCATCGTCATAATGCGGTGTATACCTGCTGATTTTAATAAGTTAGCTACCAATTTAGCACCGATTGCTACACGTGGTTTATCTTTTCTATCCTGGCGGGCCAAACCATAATAAGGAACAACTGCCGTAATATAATGTGCCGATGCTCTTTTCGCAGCATCAACCATTAGCAAAAGCTCCATTAAATTATCGCTGGGCTGATAAGTAGATTGGATTAGAAAAACATCGCTACCACGGATTGACTCATCAAAGGAAGGCTGAAACTCTCCATCACTGAATTTGTGAATGGTTACGCTACCAAGTGGCTTGCCGTAATGTTCGGCAATCTTAAGTGATAATCCCTTAGAACCTGTTCCGGAAAAAAGCTTTACCGGGTTAAACTGCAATGGCATGGGTTCGTGTAGTTTACGGTTAAAAAAAATCGGATCATGTCTATTTAAAACATGATCCGACATTAAATTTTAGTTGTCCGACCTGGATTCGAACCAAGACAAACGGTACCAAAAACCGTTGTACTACCCTTATACTATCGGACAAAAACTTATCAAGGATATTCTCCTCGAAAGGGAATGCAAATGTAGGAACCTTATTTTAAATATGCAAGAGTGATTTTAAAATATTTTTAATTTCTTTCCTGCTGTTCCTGTTTGCGATGCAAAGATAAAAAAATCATCATATAGCGTGCAACATTTTCTTTTTTTATGCGACTTTTTTTACTACGAACCACTTAAATCATTTATTATCAAAGACTAAAATTAAACTATGAATTACTCAAGGATCAACACCATTGGAGGCTGGCTCTGTTTTATCGTTGCCGCGCTCACCTACATCTTAACTTTAGATCAATCTGTAAGTTTCTGGGATTGTGGCGAATTTATTTCTTCGGCTTTCCGAATGGAGGTAGTTCACCAGCCCGGTGCTCCAATAGTCTCCATGATCCAGAGGTTGTTTTCGGCACTCGCTTTTGGCGATAAAACTAAAGTTGCCTATTTTGTTAATATATCTTCGGCACTTGCCAGCGCAGGCACCATCCTCTTTTTGTTTTGGACCATTACCGCACTGGCCAAGAAAACGGTCATTAAAAAAAGCGAAGAAATCACCAACCAAAAAATCATCGGCATTATGGGTGCAGGTTTTGTTGGGGCCTTGGCTTATGCCTTTTCTGATAGTTTTTGGTTTTCGGCAGTGGAAGCAGAGGTTTACGCCATGTCGTCGCTTTGTAGCGCCATTGTATTTTGGGGCATATTAAAATGGGAATCGCAGGCTGATGAACCTAAATCAGACCGGTGGTTGCTTTTTGTGGCATACATCATGGGCATTTCTATCGGTGTACATATTCTAAATCTGCTAACCATCCCTGCATTGATATTTGTTTATTATTTTAAAAAGAATCCTTCTCCTAACTGGCAAAGTGTGTTAAAAGTATTTCTTATTTCAATCGCTGTATTGGCAGTGGTACAGTTCGGCATTATTCAGTACGTGGTATCTTTTGCGGCAAATTTCGATTACTTTTTTGTGAATACAATGGGCCTGGGTTTTGGATCGGGTGTATTATTTTTTGCCATTTTAGTAATTGGAAGTCTGGTTTACGGCATCCGCTATTCCATCCTCAAAAATTAAAGGGTTTTAAACCTGGCCATGTTGTTCACTGTTTTATTGCTATTTGGATACAGCTCTTTTGCCCTACTCATTATCAGGGCACAGGCCAAACCAAATTTAAACAATACCGATCCAGAGAATGCTTTTAATTTTCTGAGTTATGTAAACCGTTCGCAATACGGAGACAGGCCTTTATTATATGGCGAAAATTATAATTCTGAAAAGATCGACATTAAAGAAAGCGGAAAACTTTACAGAAAAGGAGAAACAAAATATGAATCAGCAGGAACAAAATCCGACTATGTTTTTGGAGATAAAACTTTAGCTCCACGCATGTACAGTGATAAACCCGAACACATTAGGTTTTACAAAAGTTACATGGGTTTTGATGATGAGTACAAACCTACCTTGATGGACAACTTAAAATATATGTTATCTTTTCAAACGGGACAAATGTACATGCGTTATTTCATGTGGAATTTTGTGGGCAGGCAAGACAATGAAGATGGGCAATTTGGCGGGAAAGATGGCAATTGGCTCAGTGGCATTAAACCTTTGGATGCGATCAGGCTTGGTGATCAGAAAAACCTTCCGCCATCGATTGTAGAAAACAAAGCGTACAACAGGTTTTTCTTTTTGCCGCTGATTATCGGTTTGATCGGCGCGGTTTGGCACTTTAAACGTAACCAGAAGGATGCAGGTATTATTGGTTTACTATTTGTTTTTACTGGTATTGCCATTGTAGTTTATCTCAACTCAGTTCCGATTGAGCCACGTGAAAGGGATTATGCCTATGTTGGTTCGTTTTATGCCTTTGCCATCTGGATCGGTTTAGGTGTATTTGGATTAAAAGACTTTATCTTCAAAAAACTAACGCCTGTGCGGGCCAGTATTTTTGCTTCGATTATTGCCTTGTTCGGTGCGCCGATTATTATGGCCAATCAGGGATGGGACGATCACGACCGTTCTGATAGCCATGTAGCCAGAGATATGTCTGTCAATTACCTAAAATCGTGCGCGCCCAATGCAATTTTGTTCACTTATGGCGACAATGATACCTATCCGGTTTGGTATGCGCAGGAAGTAGAAAACATCCGTCCGGATGTGCGTGTGGTAAATCTAAGTTTATTCACTGCCGATTGGTACATAGACGGAATGAAAAGAAAGCAAAATCAATCAGCGCCGCTTCCTTTAACGATTAAGCGCAATCAATATGTTGCTGGTACACGCGATATTATGTACTATCAGGATTATAAAATCGCCCAGCATATTGAGTTACAGGAAATTTTAGACGTGCTTCTATCTGATCATGACGAAGATAAAGTAACCATGAACGATGGTTCTAAATACAATGTGTTACCAACCAAAAACCTTAAACTGGCGGTAAGTCCACAGCAGGTTTTGGATACCGGAACCGTGCCCAAAGAAGATGCAGGCAAAATTGCAAGCAGTATGGAGTGGGCTTTTAACCAAAATTATGTTACGAAAGGGACATTGGCCTTGTTTGATATTTTGGTACACAATAATTGGGAGCGACCGATTTATTTTACTGGGGCAATGCCAGATGAGCAATACGTTGGGCTAAACAAATACCTTTATGTGGAAGGATTAAATAAAAGATTATTGCCTTTGAAACCAGATACGGCAATTACACAAGATTTTGACCGTGTAAACCTGAAACCGATGTACAACAATATGATGAATGTTTATGGTTTTGGCAACATTAAATACGCCAACCATTTAGACAGGCAATCTGCTGATGATGTAACCATGTTCTCGAATATATTTAACGGTTTATTAACCGGCCTGATAAACGAAGGTAAAATTACCGAAAGCAAAAAATTGGCTAATAAATATTTTGAGGTAATTCCTGCTAAATTTTACAGTATGCGCCAGGTAATGAGCACTTATTATTTCACCGAAAACCTTTATCGTTTAAATGATTTAAACCGTGCAAATGCAATGATCAAAAAAACTGCCGATTACGTGGGCAGGGAATTAATCCATCTTGCTGATGTTTCAGAAAGCAAAAACCAGCTATCATCTGAGCAGGATGTACGTTTCTACCTTGGCTATTTAGGACAAATGGTAAAATTAACCGAGGTTTTTAAACAAGCTGAGCTAAGCAAAAGCCTTGAAAAAAAATACAATGATCTGATTGTAAGGTTTACCCCATTTGCAGCGGGTTAAGCTAAAAACATTCTAAATTTTAACCCATAGGCAGATTTCACCTTTCTGCTTATGGGTTTTTGCTTCTCAAATAAATTAAAATCCTTTATGTTAAAGGCCTTAAGCCGTTAAAAAT
>NZ_JBFTRT010000362.1:0-5189 GCF_056399685.1 Pedobacter sp. 01N416 | reverse complement strand
GCATAACCCATACACAGCGCATCGGGATTACAGGGTACAGGGATTAAATCCTGAGGGGTAAAAACAGGGTATTGCTCATAAATTTTTCTGCGCACCTCAGTTAGGGTGATTCTTCCCTGTTGATCGTTATAATCATCATTTCTTCCGGCAACCTGAGTAGGCTGGAAAGTAACGCCGCGAACACATTTCTGCTTAAGTGCATAATCTAAAATATCGCCAATTTCATGATCGTTAAGGCCATTTTGCAAAGTAACCACCAAAGTAGTAGATACATTAAACTGGTTGAGGTGATCGATGGCTTTTCTTCTTACTTCTGTAAGGTCTTCTCCCCTTAGCTTGGTTAATACTTCGGCGCTGAAACTATCAAACTGCAGGTAAATTTCGAAATCGGGCATATAGCTTGCTAATTTTTCTACAAAGCCAATATCTTTTGCAATCCTGATACCATTCGTATTCACCATTAAATGTTTAATGGGTTTTGTTTTGGCAAGGTCTAAAATCTTAAAAAAATCGGGATGTACGGTTGGTTCTCCACCCGAAAGTTGAACCACATCGGGTTCACCCTCGTTTGCCACAACAACATCCATCATACGCTCTATTTCTTCCAGTGTACGGTGCCTGCCATAACTTGGCGATGACATGGCATAACATGTTGGACAGGCCAGGTTGCAACGATCAGTAACCTCTATTACGGTTAAACACGAATGTTGTTCATGATCGGTACACAAACCGCAATCGTAAGGGCAACCGTAGTGCACTTTAGTATTAAACTTAAGTGGCATTTCCGATTGTTTATTGTAATTCCTGATCTGTTTGTAATATTCTACATCATCAGCAATCATTACTTTGCTATCGCCATGCGTTCTGCAATTCTTCAGCATAAATACCTTAGCATCCTGAAAAACAATTTTCGCATCGCAAAGCTGTAAACATTCGGGGCAAAGACTTTTGGTATAATCGTAGTATATATAATCTCTGGTATTGGCCATAATGTTTACTGTTTATGTAAAATCTGTTTCGAAATTCTGATGATGAATTTATAATAATAAATAAAAATAAACAATGCAGACCAATGAATGCTGCTTAAATTTAAAAATAATGAATGGTAAGGTTTTATAAATTCTACCCAAAAACGGAACAGAAAATACAATACCATAAACAATTTAAAACGGTCTCCATTGATCAATGCCATATTTTTCAAGCCATTGAACAAAAAAATCAAAAGTATGAGGTAAACCATTTCGTAGAGCATAATGGGATGCCGCAATATGCCATCGCCCAAATCCATACCCGTAAAAAAATGGGTTGGGATGCCGTAGGTTGGCTCGTCGATCCCCATGGAAAAACAACCGATACGGCCAATAATAAGGGCAACCAAAATCGGGATAACGTAGACATCTCCGGAGGCGGTATTCACACCTATTATCTTTTTTATCAATTCAACACCGAACAAACCTCCAAGCAAACCGCCAACAATGGTTTTACTTTGATAAAGAACTGAAAAACTAAGGTGGTGAAGTACTTCAGGCGTTTCGAGCACAGCAATTACACGCGAGCCAATTAATGCTCCAAGCATAGCGCCCAGCATAATCCACAGCCTGTTTTCGTCAGATATCGGGTCTTTAATTCCTTTTTTATAGAAATAATATAACCTAACACCAATTATAAATGCCAGTGTTTCGAAAATATAATGATAATGATATGGGTTACCAAAAAGCTCGAATTGAAAGGGAAACAGAGATTTTAACAGCATTTATTAAAACCAAAGTCTGCAAAAAACAGGTAAATGGTCAGAATAATACCTTTTATCCTTACTATCAGTTAATACAGCGAATTTCTGCACCTTAAATCCTTTGTTTACAAAAATGTAGTCGATCCTGTTTTTCAGGTCACTGTTAAAATCAAAAGCATTAAAAGTACCTGTCGGGCCATATGGGGGCTCTACAGAAACATCTTTCGCATCGATAAGA
Source organism: Pedobacter sp. 01N416 (assembly GCF_056399685.1). Lineage (NCBI taxonomy): Bacteria > Pseudomonadati > Bacteroidota > Sphingobacteriia > Sphingobacteriales > Sphingobacteriaceae > Pedobacter > Pedobacter sp. 01N416. Next base: position 3,219 of record NZ_JBFTRT010000362.1, on the reverse strand, counting down.
AAAGATTTTATAGTAGCAATGGCTTCTGTCTCTGGCGTTACGTTTAAGTCGCCGGTAAAAACAACCGGTAGCGTTGGTGCAATCTGCTGAATTTTACGTTTAAGCAATTTAGCTGATTCGATCCTTGCCCGAACACCGATATGATCGTAATGTGTGTTAAAAACGATAAACTCTTTTTTATTCTGTTTATCGTACAATTTAACCCAGCTGCATACCCGGTTAAGTGCGGCATCCCAACCTTTTGATGGAACATCTGGTGTTTCTGACAACCAAAAAGTTCCGCCATCCTTTTTAGTGAACCTGTTTTTATCAAAATAAACAGCAGAAAATTCTCCCTTTCTTTTACCATCTTCACGACCAACACCCACTACATCGAAATTGGAATTCTCCAAAAGCGCATCAAACTGTTCAGGTAAGGCTTCCTGTACACAAAGAATATCAGCATCATGAAATTTCACCAGGGCTTTAACATTATCTTTCCGGTTAGGCCAGGCATTAACACCATCAGACGCTACATTTAAACGGATATTGTAAGTAATAATATTAATTGGGACTGCCGTTTTTTGCGCAAATGCCATAACGGTTAACAAAAGAAAAACAGGGATGATTTTTAAAGTATTCATAAATATAATTACACAATTTAATTAATGCTGGCTAGCCAGTAATATTTAATTTAAGCCGCTATTATACTAATTTAACGTTAATTGTATTTTAACAACCAAATATCTTTTAAATTAAATCTTCATCCCGATAACTATAGTAACGGTTATTGGCAAAAATCAGGTGATCGACCACATACAGGCTAAGCAAATTTCCTGAAGCAACCATATTCCTGGTCAATTTATCGTCGCTCTCACTGGGTTTTAAACTTCCGGAAGGATGGTTATGTGCCAATACAATATTTGCGGCATTGTTTTCTAAAGCTGTTTTAAAAATAATTTTCGGATCGGCTACCGTACCCGCCTGCCCCCCTTTACTAATCAAAAATTTACCTATTACCCGGTTAGACCTGTTTAGGAGTAATATCCAGAACTCTTCGTGATTGAGATTAGCGAAAGTTTGATGTAAATATTTATAAACATCGTTAGAAGTAGTAACATGGGTAATGGCCTCCTCCGCAGTTTCCTTCCGCCGCAAACCAAGCTCCAGAGCGGCAATTATAGTTAATGCTTTGGCTTCTCCAATACCTCTAAACCTGGAAAGCTCCAGAATAGAAGCTTTTCCCAGTTTTGTTAAATTGTTGTCGTAAAACGATAAAATCCTTTTACTTAAATCTACAGCGGTTTCGTTTTTACTTCCTGAGCCAATTAAAATAGCAATCAGTTCGGCATCTGTTAAATGTCTTCGGCCATGTAATAAAAGTTTTTCACGCGGGCGATCTTCTTCGGCCCATAACTTTATACCTAGTTTCTGTTCGTAATTTTCCATTTTTTTTAGACAAAAAAAGGCATCCTAACTTTTGGTTAGGATGCCTTTACTAATATCGTAAAAAAATTGGCTTATTTTAAACCGTTAACGAATTTCGTTAATTTTGATTTGTTATTAGCCGCTTTGTTTTTGTGGATAATATTCTTTTTAGCTAAACGATCTAACATAGAGATTACTTTTGGCAATAAATCAGATGCAGATTTTTTATCTTCTGCAGCACGTAATCTTTTAATAAAGGTACGTGTAGTTTTTGCCTGATATCTGTTACGTAAACGTTTTGTTGCGTTTGCTCTAATTCTTTTTAATGAAGATTTATGATTTGCCATTTCTATTTAGCCTTTTATTTTTCTTATTCGTTTCCTATAATTCGGGTTGCAAATATAGGATTAATGTTTTTAAATTACAAAACACTTTCAACTTTTTTTTCATTAAAATTGAACCCCATTTCCGAACTGCAAAAATACGTTAAAATTATTCATTATAAATACTTTAACTTAATTCAATAAAATTTCCTTTCGATTAAGAAAACAGGCTTAAAAATACTATTTTTGGGCAAAACGATTTTTGAGTGAAAAAACGAATAGCCATCTTTGCATCAGGTTCTGGCTCCAATGCCCAAAAACTGATGGAGCATTTTAAACGGAGTAATGAAATAGAAATATCTTTGGTGTTAACCAACAATGCAGATGCCTATGTATTGCAGAGAGCTGATAATTTCGAAATCCCCACTCATATTTTCGACAAAAACGAGTTCTACAAAACCGATGAAGTGATAGATCTTCTCAAAAATCTTGAAATCGATTTTGTTGTGCTTGCGGGTTTTCTCTGGCTGATCCCTAAAAACCTGATCCATGCTTACCCCGGCAGAATTGTAAATATCCATCCGGCAATCCTTCCAAAGTTTGGCGGTAAAGGCATGTACGGAGACCATGTACACAATGCCGTTATGGCCGCCGGCGAAACTGAAGGCGGAATAACCATTCATTATGTTAATGAAAACTATGACGAAGGAGAATATATTTATCAGGCAAGGTACAGAATAGACAAAAACGACAATCTGGAAATGGTAAAGTTTAAAGGTCAGCAGCTCGAACACCAGCATTACCCACGTATTGTAGAAACCATTGTTAAAAAAATCAGCAAATAAATCACACAATAAAACGGGTTAATAAGGATATTTAATCAGGCTTTAGGAGAGCTTACCTGGCAAATGAATATACCTTATTATATATAGTGGAATAAAATTTAATATTGATAGGTAAATCTCATTAAAAAACAATCCTGTTTTACTACCTTTGCGGCTCAAAATTTTCAGTAGAATGAGTCAATCCATTAAAATCAAAAACGCTTTAATCTCAGTATATTATAAAGATGGTTTGGAGCCATTGGTAAAATTGTTGGCCGCGCAAGGGGTACAGTTATTTTCTACCGGTGGAACAGAGCAATTCATCAAAGATTTAAATCTTCCGGTTACGGCGGTTGAAGATTTAACAGGTTATCCATCTATTTTAGGCGGACGTGTTAAAACCCTACATCCGAAAGTATTTGGTGGAATTTTAAACCGTAGAGCGTTAGCGGGAGATCAGGAGCAGATTGCTGAATATGAGATCCCTGAAATTGATTTGGTTATTGTTGACTTATACCCTTTTGAAGAAACCGTAAAAGCAGGCGGAACACCAGAAGAAATTATCGAGAAAATAGATATTGGTGGTATTTCCTTAATCCGTGCAGCTGCGAAAAACTTCAACGATGTGGTGATTATCGCATCGAAAAACGACTACCCTACTTTAC
>NZ_JBFTRT010000361.1:0-7181 GCF_056399685.1 Pedobacter sp. 01N416 | reverse complement strand
GTATTAAAAGATGCAGCTTCGGCTGCAATATATGGGGCAAGGGCTTCGTTCGGCGTAGTGATCATTACGACCAAAAAAGGCAAAAAAAATCAAAAAACGCAGTTAACTTACAACGGAAGTTTTGCATTTCAAAAGCCAGTCGATATTCCTGAAAAGGCGTCGCCTCTGGAAACCGTCCAGGGTTATAAAGATATGGGCTATACAACTTATTGGTCAGGCCAGAATGTAGATAAATGGCTTGGCCTGCTAAAACAGTATAATGCTAATCCGGGCAATTTTCCGGAGGCAGGATGGGTTGAGGATGGCGGTTATCGCTATTTTTTAAAGGCCAACAATGAGATGAAAGATATGACCTCAGGGGCGGCTACCAAATACAATCACAATATATCCGCGTCAGGAGGTAGTGAGCATATTGATTATCGGTTTTCGCTCGGGCAGGCAAATGAAGATGGTATATTTATAACCGATAAAGACCGTTATAAAAGAACCAATGTATCTGCTTACGTCAATGCAGACATTAACAAGTGGCTTGCCACTTCAGTTGATGTTAAATATGCCAACGGTTATAGGACTATGCCGAAAAATGCTGGAGAATTTGCTTTGTATGGAACCACACACCCTTCCTATTATCCTACAGATTCTTTACCGTATAATGGTGTAATGTATCCTGTAAACACCCCGGCAAATATTATCAAGAACAGTGATGTAGAAAGCTGGTTAAATAAAAATACCCGCATCTTTTCCCGTACAGAACTTTCACCTCTTAAAGGACTTAAAGGCTATCTTGAATATACTTACGAAACTAATATCCAGGATAATAAATGGTATAACAATCTGTACTGGTTGCAGCGGGGAGTTGAAAATGCACTGGATCCATCTGACCAATCCACTGCTTACTTTAAAGATATAAACCAGATTACCTATAAATCCCTGAATGCCTATCTAACCTATGAGAAAAGTTTTCTGAACTCCCACACCATAAAACTTACCGCTGGATTTAACCAGGAGGAAAGTACTTCCGAGGGGCTGTCGTCAAAGAACTATTACATGATCAGCAATGGTCTGCCTTCCATTTCGGGAGGTACGGGAATAGTTGAATCAAAGGACCGGTTTAGTGAGTATGCTATCCAGAGTGGTTTTTATCGCCTTAACTATAATTTTAAGGACAAATATTTACTTGAAGCCAATGGGAGATACGACGGTAGTTCCAAATTTCCTGCCGATCACCGTTACGGTTTTTTTCCATCGGTATCCGCAGGTTGGGTGATCAGCAAAGAGTCATTCATGCAATCATTTAATTGGATGAATACCCTTAAGGTAAGGGCATCTTATGGTTCACTGGGCAACCAGAGTATTGATGACTACCAGTTTTACTCAGTGATGAACTCATATCAGCCATTCTGGATATATAATGGYCTTCGGCCTACCTCATTGACAACGCCAGGCCTGGTGCGTAAAGATTTCACCTGGGAGAAAGTAAATACGGTTGACATTGGCGTTGATGTTGCCTTTCTAAAGGACAGGCTTTCTGCAAATTTTGACTGGTACAGACGGAATACACTCGGGATGTTATCCCCAGGGCTTGATTTTCCAGCAGTAGTCGGCGTCAGTGCACCACTGCAGAACGCCGCAGATCTCAAAACAAAAGGATGGGAGCTTTCGATACAATGGCGTGATAAAATAAATGATTGGAGATATTCTGCGGGCTTTAATCTTTACGATTCCAGGAGCTTTATTACCCGGTACCGCAATGAAAACAAAGTGCTGACTGATTACTATGAAGGTATGGAAATGGGCGAGATATGGGGCTATGTTACCGATGGGTTTTACACTGCCGACGATTTTGAATCAAATGGTGCCTTGAAAAAAAATGTAGTTGCTATTCAGGGGGTGATGTCGCATGAGGGGGATATAAAATATAAAAACCTCAGAGATGATGCGAATTCGATTAATCAGATCGATATTGGTAATGGTACCCTGGCCAATCCCCAAATTCCTTCAGAATGCTTCTTATCTTCGTTTAAAAAATGTTTCCCTTGGCTATGTTATTCCAAAATCATGGTTTGGAAAGATCCCTTTAACGGGTGCCCGGATATTTTTCAGTGGTGAGAACATTTTCACCTTCACCAAGTTTATACCCGGAATAGATCCGGAATTCACCAAGCCTATACCCGAAAAAGATCCGCAATCCAAGCCTATACTCGGAAAAGATCCGGAACTGCAATGGCAATATCCTCAGATGGCTACCTATTCATTTGGAATAAATGTTAACCTTTAATTTAAACGTAATGAAAAGAACAACTATTTATATACTTGCATTGATCAGTTTATTTTCATGCAAAAAGAATTCTTTAGATAAATATCCCAAAGACCGGCTTATAGAGGAAACGGCTTTTATTACCTATGATAATTTTAAAACTTATGGGTGGTCGTTGTATGATATATTCGAAAGCCCCACCCACGTACAATATGTAGGTACCAATGATGCAGTAGGCTGTATGTATAACGGCGATTTTTTGAGTGGGGTTTTACAGAATAAAGGACAATTGAGAAATCCATGGGCATGGCAATTGGTTACCCCTGAACAAAATGCCGGAGGCTGGGACTTCTCTTTCATACGGAGGGCCAACATCATGCTTGACCACATTGATCAGTCGACAATGAGTGATATCGACAAGAAACACTGGCGCTCAGTAGGTCTGTTTTTCAGGGCGTATCATTATGTGGAGCTACTGGCCCGTTTTGGAGATGTACCATGGCTGGAGCATGTTGTGAAAGAATCAGACGAAAACATCATCTACGGTTCAAGAACAGGACGGGATATAGTAGCGGCCAATATTTTAAGGGATCTCCAATATGCCGAAACAAATATTAAAGTTCTGGGTGAAGGTGCATCCAGCAATACGATCAATCAAAAAGTGGTAAGGGCATTGTTATCAAGGTTTGCCCTGTTTGAAGGAACATGGAGGAAATATCATGGACTCGATAATGCGAGTACCTATTTAACAGAGTGTGCTCGCGCATCAAAACTATTGATAGATGCTACGCCGACCATCGGTAACAATTATCAGCAGTTATGGTCTACTGAAGTATTGAAAGATTATCCCGGGGTCTTTTTGTTCAAGGAGTATACAAACTCCATTATTATGCAGCCATTTTCAAGAGCGGAAAGAGGCGGTGGCCAGAAAGTGGAAATGCATGCCCGGACTTTAGAAAGGTATTTGTGCACAGATGGTAAAACCATTTCGAAGAGCCCTTTGTATAATGGCGATGCCACCATAAATGATGAATTCAGGAATAGGGATCCTCGTCTTTTGTATCGGGTAATTCCTCCATATAAAGTAAACGGAACATTAAATACCACTACCTGGAGCCATACTGGTGCCCCTCTAGACAGAGAATACATCGACGTAATGAATGCATTGGACAAAACTGCTAACAGACCATTTCCGGTAAAAAGCTGGCAGCCATTTATTATTTTGAATTCTCCCAATATACAGGGGGCTCAAATCAACCAGGCGCCTGTTTCCTGCAATACCGGTTATTATTTCTACATGTACTACAATACAGAGACCAATGTTACCGGTGGCGCTAATTTTTCAACAACGGATGTTCCGCTTTTCCATGTAGAAGAAACCATGCTGAACTATGCAGAAGCAAAATATGAGCTTGGAGAATTCGATCAGTCCGTAGCCGACCTGACGATTAACAAACTGCGCACGCGCGTAAATGTCGGTAAAATGGTCGTGGCTGACATTAATTCGTCTTTTGACCCTTTACGCGATCCTTCGGTGCAACCGCTACTTTGGGAAATAAGAAGAGAAAGAATGGTTGAACTGATGGGGGAAGGTTTTAGTTTTCATGATGTAAGGAGATGGAAGAAGGCAGATTATTTCATCAATGTTCAGCCCTTGGGCGCAAGACTCGCTTCCTCCTGGCAGGGTGGGTTGCCGTCTTCACTCAAGTTTGTTACTGCCGGAAAAGATGCTGGCAGGTGCTATGTTTGGGATGATCCTATAGCAGGAGGAAAAGGATGGTTGGACAAATATTATTTGTACCCGATCCCCACTGCGCAGATTGCGCTTAATCCAAACATTAAACAAAACCCAGGCTGGTAGCTCAGCGATAAAAGAGGTTGTATCATAAATATAGAATTGTCATCCTGAGCCTGTCGAAGGACCTGTTTAAATGCCCTCTAAGGTGTTTCGACAGGCTCAACATGACAGCATCTGAGGTGAAATCGCCTTTATGATACACCCTCTTTTATGATATCAGCGCAATCGCATCTCCAATGATTTAAAAGATAGAAGAAGAATGCTGTTCTATTCATTAGGTAGCAATATAAATTATTAAGAGAAATGAAGAAAATCACCTTTTATATTTTGTTTTCCGTACTTGGATTTATGGCCAGCGCACAAAATGCGGCCATATCAAAACCCAATGTTATTTATATCCTTGCTGATGATATGGGGCGTGGAATGCTATCTTATTACGGACAGAAAATCGTAAAGACACCGAATATTGATAAGATTGCAAAACAGGGCGTAAGCTTTAACCGTTCCTACGCAGGTGTTTATTGTGCGCCATCCCGGGCCAGTTTGATCACGGGTTATAGCGATTGCCGAAAAGGAAAATATATACTGACCCAGGCGGGTATTTATGAAAAGGTAGCGAAAGGTTTATTGTCGGATGAGCGGGCACAGGCTAAAGTAGATAGCATCGTTGGCGGTGAACCCGACATTACCTATTTACCCCAGTTGTTTAAACAGGCTGGGTATATTACTGGCGAAATAGGGAAACTGGATTACGGTTTTGTAACCACTACCAATCAGATGAAAAAACACGGATGGGATTACTGGTATGGTTATTACGACCATCAGCAATGCCATGGTTTTTATCCTATGTTTTTGCATGAAAACGGTAAAATGATTTCTGTTCCGGGCAATACCAGGCCCGATGCGGGCAAGACTGGCGAATGGGGCTCGGAAGAAGGAGAAAAAGAACGCTGGAACATGGAGGGGAAAACGGTTTATTCACAGGATCTGTTTTTAGATAAGATACTTTCGTTTATCCATCAGAACAAAAACAAACCCTTCTTTCTTTATCATCCTACGCAATTGCCTCACGGCCCGGTGTCTATCCCGGCTATTCATCCTGATTTTGTTTTTAACAACAAACTGACGCAGATTGAAAAAGRATATGCTTCTATGCTTAAGAAGCTGGACGATAATGTAGGGATAATTATGGATGAGTTGAAAAAAACGGGACTGGATAAAAATACCATTATCGTTTTTTCTTCAGATAATGGCCATGAACTGTATTATAGCTACAAAGGTCGTGTAGAGAAACCCTATAGGAACATGCAGACCGGAAAGGGATTTGATAACATTACCGAAAAATTTTATAGCAATATTGGTGGCGATGTTTTTGATGGCAATAATGGTATGGCAGGCTTAAAGCGTATGAATTGGGAAGGCGGTGCCAGAGTCCCTTTGTTTGTAAGTTGGCCGGGGTATTTTAAACAGAATGTAGTGTCGCAGCAATTAGTGGGCAATTACGATTTTATGGCAACCATAGCAGAATTGTTGCATATAAAGCCAAAAGATAAAAAAGATGGCGTTTCGTTCTTATCAACCTTAAAAGGCAAGAAAAATGAAGCAGAACATGATGCCATTGCATTCGCATCGCCCATGGGCCCGGCATTGATCACTAATGACGGATGGAAGCTCCGGTTCCTTGCGGCAAAGAAAATTTATCAGCTCTATTATTTGCCCGATGACTATAAAGAAGAACATAATCTTGTGCAGCAACAGCCAGGTAAAGTAGAGGCTTTAAAAAAGATATTAATTGAAAAATGTGATGGCGATGTAAATAATGGTTGGTTTAATGATGATCGGGATGTCAAAGCAGTGAGATAGCCTATTTTAAATCTATGGCGTCTATCAGATGATTTATTGAATTCGATAATGATCCGTTACGGGCCTTTGGCGTTCGATCGAATTTTCATCCTGTTTTTTGTCACTGATACCTAGCTAGCTAATTGCTTTCTTTTCCATGTAATTTGTCTAATGCCGGCCTAACTAGGGCTTTAACTATTAAATTTAGCAATTTATCTTCTTTTTCGGTGGATATCCAGCTAGTTGTGTCATCAATTCTTTGATGCTTTTTTGGTTATTTATATCGGATTCTGAGCATTACCGATATGTTGATGGAAGGGCTTGGGTTTGAGTCTTTGTCAGTAAGAATTGTTTTCCATTTTAAGTTTTTTGTTTTGTATGGGCGTGCTGCTGCTCGAGCCTTGGTTTTTGTCCCTTTTCTTAAAGCTTTCCTTTTTGATTGTAGTTGATCCCTCTTTTAGATGCCTTGATAGGCTAACTTGTTGATAAAGTGATAAAAAAGGCCTTGTTTTTAAGATTTTCCCCCTATTTGTTTAAGATTTTCGCTATGTAATATTTTTGTGATTATACAATTTTACAATATAACCAAACTAACCAATAAACCAGTTTTTACGAAATGTGACCTCATGAAGGAAAGGGCCTGCCTGAAATCAATGTATGCAATAATATCATTGACGGTGGACAATTCCATTTTTTGCAGCTTTTTAGCTTAAGATGTTAGTCATCGATATCCAGCTGGATTAATCTGGCTGATGTAGAACTAACAGGATTGATAGCAGCAGAAATGATGGTTATTTTTTGATAGTAAACTGAAGATTTTAACTCATAACCGATGAACAGAATATTTTTTCTTTTGGCCCTGCTAACTTTAGTTGTTAAGGAGGCAGATGCCCAGCAGACAGGAAAAATCGACAATGATACCAGATCTAGCAGCCTGATCGCTGCAGCTCCCTTTTTACGGATCACGCCGGGTGCCCGCATTGCTGGCATGGGCAATGCCGGGGTAGCGGTTGAGGCTGATGCGCATTCGGCGGCCATTAATGCCGCATCGATGGCCTATCTGCCTTTGGGATCAACAGGAATAGGTTTAACCTATACCCCGTGGATGAGGAATCTGGTGCCGGATATGAACCTTGCCTACCTGAGCAGCTACCACAAGTTGGACGAACGCAATACCATAGGGGCTTCTTTGAGGTATTTTTCTATGGGCGCAGTTAGCCTTACCGATGATAACGCACAGGGATTGGGAACGGCCCGCCCAACAGAGTTTGCGGCCGATATCAG
>NZ_JBFTRT010000360.1:0-5195 GCF_056399685.1 Pedobacter sp. 01N416 | reverse complement strand
GTTTGGCTATTTTACCTGGAATGCAGTACAACATTTTGAAGATATAAAGTTTACTTCTGAAACACCAGAGGGTGAAGAAATTCCTGAAATGCAGTATCACCTGTACCGTTATATCATTGCCATCGATCACTTTAAAAATGAAATCACCCTTTTCAAAAATACTTTCGAAGGAGAAGAAGAGGGGGGGCTTGAAAAAATGGAGTACCTGATCCAGAATAAAAATTACCCTGAATATAAGTTTCAACTTCGCGGTGAGGAAAGTTCAAACCTAACCGATCAGGGATTTATGGATCTGGTAGAGAAACTACAAAAGCATATTTACCGCGGTGATGTTTTCCAGATTGTGCCTTCAAGAGCATTTAAACAAGCATTTTCTGGTGATGAATTTAATGTATACCGTTGCCTGCGTTCGATAAACCCATCTCCTTACCTGTTTTATTTTGATTATGGGAATTTTAAATTGTTCGGTTCTTCGCCAGAGGCACAGATTACCATCAAAAACAATTCGGCCAATATTTTTCCAATCGCAGGGACTTTTAAACGCAGCGGAAACGACATCGAAGATGCTGAACAGGCCCGTAAATTAGAACAAGACCCGAAAGAAAGTGCAGAACATGTAATGCTGGTTGATTTGGCCAGAAACGATTTAAGCAGGCACTGTAACCGCGTGGAGGTAAAATCTTTTAAAGAAGTGCAATATTATTCGCACCTGATCCACCTGGTAAGTAAAGTGAGTGGTCATTTGCAGGAAAATGTAAGTGCTTTTAAAGTCGTTGCCGATACCTATCCGGCAGGTACCTTAAGTGGTGCGCCAAAATATAAAGCCATGCAGTTGATTGACGAAAACGAAAAGCTGGGCAGGAATTTTTATGCTGGTGCAATTGGTTTTATGGGCTTTAATGAAGATTTTAACCATGCCATCATGATCAGGACGTTTATGAGCAAGAATAATGAACTGCATTACCGTGCGGGTGCAGGTATCGTGGCCGATTCTGTTCCCGAAACTGAAATGCAGGAGGTGAACAATAAAATTGCAGCTTTGCGTAAAGCGGTGCAAATGGCAGAGGGAATATAGTTGGGAGTGAGGAGTTTTTAGTTTGGAGTAAAATCCGTTAACAGGAAATAAAATGGAAAATATAGATAAAAAAACCGTCTTAGTAATTGATAACTATGATAGTTTTACCTACAATCTTGTGCATTTAATTAACGAAGTTGGTTATGAAGCAGAGGTTTGGAGAAATGATAAGTTCGATCTGGCCGATGTAGATAAGTATGATAAAATATTACTTTCACCTGGGCCTGGCATTCCGGAAGAAGCTGGTTTGTTATTGGATGTAATTAAAACTTATGCGCCAACGAAGAGTATCTTTGGCGTATGTTTGGGCCAGCAAGCCATAGCCGAAGTTTTTGGTGGCACTTTACTGAACCTGGGCAGACCAATGCACGGAATTGCTACACCGGTAACTGTTGTGGATGGCGATGAGCCTTTGTTCTGGGAATGCCCGCAAACCATAAATGTTGGCCGTTACCATAGCTGGGTGGTGAGTAAAGAGAACTTCCCTTCGTGTTTAAAAATTACAGCAAGAGATCATAAGAATGAAATTATGGCGTTAAGGCATGAAACTTTAGATGTACGCGGGGTACAGTTTCACCCAGAAAGTGTGCTAACGGAGTATGGGAAACAGATGATGGAAAACTGGTTAACCTCAACCCCCTAGTGCTTTATTCATCCGGTTGTCATCCTGAACTTGATTCAGGATCTTACTGGGATTAGTTAACTTTTAGATGCTGAAACAAATCCGATAGCTATTGGATCTGCATGACGGATAAGTGAAATGAACATATTAGATAAAATAGTATTACGTAAAAAAGAAGAAGTTGCTGCGGCAAAAGCTTTGGTTTCTGTACAGGGATTAGAAAATTCGGTGCATTTTAACCGAACACCTTATTCTTTTAAGGAGTTTCTATTGGCCGAAGACCGTACCGGCATTATTGCTGAGTTTAAGCGTCGTTCGCCATCAAAAGGTTTAATTAATGGCATTGCCGATGTTGCAGAGGTAACGCAGGCTTATAATGCCGCGGGTGCATCTGCGCTTTCGGTATTAACGGATGTAGATTTCTTTGGTGGTAAAACCGACGATATTCTGACAGCAAGAGCGGCAAACCATATTCCGATCTTAAGGAAGGATTTTATGATCGATGAGTATCAGATCCTGGAAGCGAAAGCCTGGGGTGCTGATATTATTCTATTGATCGCCTCAATATTAACCCCTCAACAGATTAACGATTTCGGAAAGTTTGCAAAAGACCTAGGTTTAAATGTGCTGTTAGAAGTGCACAACCTGGAAGAGTTGGAACGGAGCATCTGCCCGAATCTGGATGCTATTGGGGTAAACAATAGAAATCTGGGCGATTTTACGGTAGATATCCAGACTTCGTTCGATTTAGTAAATAAAATCCCGAATGAATTTTTAAAGATTTCGGAAAGTGCGATCAGTAATCCACAAACTATCCGTGAATTAAAAACCGCAGGTTTTAACGGATTTTTAATTGGCGAGAATTTTATGAAGACTGATAATCCAGGTGTTGCGATAAAAGAATTTGTAGCGCAGATATAGATCGGGTTTTATAGAAAAATCGTCATTTCGACCGCAGTGTTCCAAAGGAACTCCCTTGGAGTAGAAATCTTTAGATGGACTTGTTGTTAAAAGATTTCTCGGCTACGCTTTGCTGCGCTCGAAATGATGGAATAACGAAGCTTAATGGATTTACACGTTGGCAAATTCGTATATTTGCCTCAATTACATGGGAAAACAAAAAACATATGATACTGCCGTAGTGCAGGAAAGGGCAATTTTAGTTGGAGTGGTTACACCTGGCGAAAAAGAAGCCCAAACAAAAGAATATTTAGATGAGCTGGCTTTTTTGGTAGATACAGCTGGGGGAAAGGTAGAGAAGGTTTTTACACAGAAGATGCTTAAACCAGAGCGTGCTACATTTGTGGGTACGGGAAAACTGGAAGAGATAAAGGCGTATGTGAAGTCCGAAGAAATTGATGTGGTGGTTTTCGACGATGAATTATCGCCGTCGCAACTACGTAACATCGATCGCGAACTTGGAGTTAAGGTTTTAGATCGAAGCAATCTGATCCTGGATATTTTTGCCAACAGGGCCCAAACTGCACAAGCAAAAACACAGGTAGAACTGGCGCAATTACAATATGTTTTGCCACGCCTAACCGGTATGTGGACGCACTTAGAGCGCCAGAAAGGTGGTATCGGGATGCGTGGTCCGGGTGAAACGCAGATTGAGAGTGATAGACGTATTATTTTAAATAAAATCTCTTTGTTAAAAGAGCGTTTAAGAAACATAGACAGGCAAAACGAAACGCAGCGTAAAAACCGCGGTCAGTTAATTCGGGTAGCTTTGGTTGGCTATACCAATGTTGGTAAATCGACCATCATGAATATGCTGTCGAAATCGGAAGTATTTGCAGAAAATAAATTGTTTGCAACTTTAGATACGACTGTACGTAAGGTTGTGATCGAGAATTTACCTTTTTTACTTTCTGATACCGTTGGATTTATCCGCAAGCTGCCTCACCATTTGGTAGAATGTTTTAAATCTACTTTAGATGAAGTACGTGAAGCCGATTTGTTGATCCACGTGGTTGATGTTTCCCATCCTAACTTTGAAGATCAGATTAATACGGTTAACGAAACGTTGAAAGATATTGGTGCGATTGATAAGGATATGATTTTAGTTTTTAATAAGATTGATGCTTATGTTTCACCTGAAGTTGACGATGAAGAGGATGATGGTAAGCTGACTTTAGAAGACTTTAAGAAAAGCTGGATGAGTCACGATAAAGTACCTGTATTGTTTATATCGGCCACAGAAAAAGAAAACTTAGAAGAGTTTAAAACATTATTGTACGATAAGGTTAAAGCTGCGCACGTGGCAAGATACCCGTATGATAGTAATTTGTTATATTAGATTAAATTCCGTCATTGCGGTGCGAAAATAAACCTTGTAGGTTTTTAAAACCGATAAGGTTTCATCATAAAGGCGATAGATAAATACATTATGGAAAGTAAACGTCAGCAGAAATTTGCAGGAGTATTACAAGAGGAGTTAGCACAGGTTTTTCAGCGTGAAGGTGCTGCATTTTTGCCTAATACATTGGTAACGATTACCCGTGTTCGGGTTTCGCCAGATTTGGCAGTGGCTAAAGTTTACCTGAGTTTTTTTAATACCAATAACACCACGCTTTCTATCAATACAGTTAACGCACATTCGGGCGAAATCAGGTATAAACTGGGAAGCAGAATCCGCCATCAGGTTAGGGTGGTGCCAGAGCTTACTTTCTTTGTAGATGATACGAACGAGTATGTAGAGCGTATGGATCATCTTTTCGATAAAATTGCAAAAGAACCCAGACAGAAGGACGAAGACAGCGAATAATCTTTGTGAGGAAGCTAAGGGAACCCGTTAATTTCTTCACTCATTTTATACCGGCATTAATTGCAGTTCCGGCTGGCTATATATTGCTCCAAAAATGCAATACACCTATTGAATATACTGCTGCCTGGATTTATAGCATTGGCACTTTTATTCTTTTTGGTGTAAGTGCCATGTATCATGGTTATCCGGCTACCGATTATGGTGTACGTTTTTGGCAAAAATTCGATCATTGCTGCATTTACCTGATGATAGCAGGTTCTTACACGCCAACTGCTTTGCTGGTCTTTGATGACTGGTTACGTTGGAGTTTGTTCGCCATCGTATGGATTATCGCTATTATAGGTTGCCTGCTTAAAATCTTTAACCAATTAAAAAGCACGGCTATCTCATTGTCTATTTATATTTTAATGGGCTGCTTAATTGTGCCTTTGTTACAGAAAATGCTAGGTACGTTACCTATTGGTGCAATTTTCTGGTTGCTGTTTGGTGGCATTTTTTACATTGCCGGAACTTATTATTACGCAAAGGATAAACAGCTCTTCAGGTGGATGCACAGTCACGAACTTTGGCACCTGTTTGTAATTGGAGGGGCCTTATCTCACTATATTTATAACTTCATTTATATTTTTAAGTAGATTATAAATGCAAACTTTTGAGCAGGTTATTCAAGCAAATGCGTCATTGATCTATAAGGTGGTTGATTTTGATGTAGAACGGGATCAGCTTTTATC
>NZ_JBFTRT010000359.1:0-6966 GCF_056399685.1 Pedobacter sp. 01N416 | reverse complement strand
GTGATGGAGYAATTGCAATTATCATTACCATTATGGTTTTAGAGATTAAGGTGCCCGAGCATGGCGATACTTTAGTTAGTTTAAAACCGCTTATTCCAAAATTTATCAGTTATGTTTTAAGCTTTACTTACGTAGGTATTTACTGGAACAATCACCATCACCTCATGCATGCGGTTAAGAAAGTGAGCGGATCAATGTTATGGGCTAATTTAAACCTGCTTTTCTGGTTATCACTTTTCCCGGTTACGGCAGGATGGATGGGCGAAAACCATTTCACCTTTTGGCCAGTTGTGGCTTATGGCGTAGTATTATTTTTAGCGGCCATTGCTTATTTAATTTTGGTCATCACGATTAAAAAAACAGAAGGTGCACATTCACTGGTAGTTGAAGCAATAGGCAATGATAGCAAAGGAAAAATTTCTTTAGTTTTTTATGCCTTGGGAATAGGCCTCAGCTTCATAAACCCTTGGATTGGCTGTTCCATGTATGTAATTGTTGCAGCCATTTGGTTTATACCCGACACCAGAATTGAACGGGCTATACATCAATCGTTAGAGAATAAAGATTAGTCCACTGTCAAAATACGCATAAATGTTTCTCGTTCAATCATTTCAGCACCTAAACTCATTAAATGATCGTTCGGCAACTGACAGTCAATTAAATCGATATTCATTTTACTTAAAAAAATCAATGCTGCTTTTGAGGCATTGCTTACATGGCTAAACATACTTTCTCCACAAAAAACACGATTTACTTTTAAACCATATAAGCCACCCACCAATTTATCCGCTAGCCAAACCTCTACACTGTGCGCGTAGCCCTGTTGGTGAAGGCTAATGTAAGCCTCTTGCATTTCGTTGGTAATCCAGGTACCATCCTGCCCTTTCCTTTCGGTAGTTGCGCAATTGCGGATCACTTCGGCAAAAGCCTGATTAAAAGTAATCCTGAAAACTTCCTGGTTTAAAATTTTCTGCATGCTTTTACTGATTTTAATTTTATCAGGATAAATCACACAGCGTTTGTGTGGCGAATACCAGAGGATTGGTTCGCCTTCACTAAACCATGGAAAAATCCCATTCGAATAGGCGATTAACAACCGCTCCGTACTTAAATCACCGCCAATGGCCAATAAACCATCCTCTTCTGCCAAGGCTGGGTCTGGAAAGCCCGGATTGTCATCTAGTAGCTGAAAAAACATAGGCAAAAATAAGAAAGAAAACAAAGATTAAACCTTGGCGTTTTAAATATGTCATACTGTAAAACAGTCTATTATGAGCGCAAAAGATAATTTCTTAAAAGTAAAACATCTTTACAACCGGGCAGGCTTCGGGGTTTCTTATGCCGACTTACAAAAATTAAGCAAAAAAAATCTCGATAAAGTGGTCGATAATCTACTTAAAGATTCCCTAAAAAACGATCCCATTAATTTAGTGAACGATTACGAATCGAAACGACAACTTTTGGTTCAGGCGGGTTTATACTCGAAAAAAGACCTGACCGATGAAGAAAAGAAAATGCGCCAGCAGATTGTACGGGAGCAAAACGAAGTAAGCCGCGATCTGAATATTGCCTTCATTACCAAAATGATCAATACCGATGCCCCGTTGAGGGAAAAGATGACGCTTTTTTGGCATGGCCATTTTGCCTGCCGCAGCAATAACCCATTTTTTGCGCAACAATTAAATAACATCCAAAGAACAAATGCCCTGGGCAGCTTTAAAACCTTACTGGTTGAAGTTTCCAAGTCGCCCGCAATGCTGCAATACCTGACCCGAATGAGGCTCATGTTAAAGAACTTGCCACACATTTTTACAACTCGAAATACGACATCGGCTCGATGATGAAAAAAATGTTTACATCAGATTGGTTTTATAGTCCGGAGAATGTAGGCACAAAAATTAAATCACCCGCTGAATTTTTAGTAGGCTTAAGTCGCGAGTTTTATGTTACCTATAACAAACCACAGGTGTTAATACAGCTACAAAGCAGTTTGGGGCAATATTTATTTAACCCACCTAATGTAGCGGGCTGGCCTGGCGGACAAAGCTGGATTGATAGTTCATCATTAATGTTAAGGATGCGCATTCCTTCGCTTGTTTTAAATGACGGGGAAATCGATTTCAGCGGCAAAGCAGATCCTGAAGACGAAGCTGTAATTGCCTTAAGCAGAACAGCTACYACCAATGCAAATGCCAACATGAAACCAAAATCGTACGTAAACGCAAATGCAGACTGGCCTAAATTTTTAGATACTTTACCAAAAGGATTAACGCCACTGGAACTTACCGAGTTTTTATTGCAACCGAAATTAAATGCCAAAATAACAACGATGGTAAGCGATAATAAAGGATTGCGAAGTACTGCAGTCGAAATTACCAGTATGCCAGAGTATCAGTTGTGTTAATAGTCAATGGTTGATGGTCCAATAGCCAATTAGCTGAACACCCAAACCAATGAACTATTGACGAATGAACATTGAACCAAAATATTAACAAGATGAACAGAAGAAATTTTTTAAGAAATACAGGATTTGTTGCAGCAGGTTCGCTATTTGTTCCCGCTTTTATGAAACCGCTTGAGGCCATGGCGCTTGATGAGCTGAGCCTATACAAAAACCTAGTTGTGGTACAGCTTTCTGGTGGAAATGACGGTTTAAATACGGTTATTCCCTTTGGAAACGATATTTACTACCAAAAAAGAAAAAGTATTGCCATTAAACCTGAAGAGGTAATTAAATTGAACGACATGCAGGGGCTAAATCCGAACATGGCGGCCCTGCAAGAAATTTATGATCAAGGCTGGATGACCATCATCAACGATGTTGGCTACCCCAATCCAGATCGCTCGCATTTCCGTTCGATGGATATCTGGCAAACGGGTAGCGATAGCAATCAATTCCTATCAACCGGATGGATTGGCCGTTATTTAGATAGCAATTGCCAAACCTGCAAATTCCCTTATACTGCGATAGAAGTAGACGACTCGCTTTCTCTGGCCATGAAAGGGCAAACCAAAAAAGGAATTGCATTAAAAGATCCCGCAGCTTTGTTCCGTAATACAAACGATCCCTTTTTTAAGGCCATGCTGCAGAATGATAAGGAACATTTAGATGAAGATAATTTAGGTTATTTATATAAAACCATGATCGAAACTTCATCCTCTGCCAGTTATATCCAGAATACTTCCAAAATTTATCAGTCGAAATCTACTTACCCTACTTCGGGTTTTGCAAACCAATTGAAAACGGTTTCTAAATTTATTTCTTCGGGATTAAAAACAAGGGTTTATTATGTATCCTTAAGTGGTTTTGATACCCACGTAAATCAGATTGGTCAACAAGGTAATCTGCTTAAACAATATAGTGAAGGTATGGCTGCTTTTTTGAAAGATCTAAAATCGAACAATAAATTGGAGGATACCTTGGTAATTACCTTCTCCGAATTTGGCCGCAGGGTTGAACAAAACGCCAGTAACGGCACCGACCACGGAACGGCAAATAATATGTTTGTTTTTGGCGGAAAATTAAAGAAACAAGGGATTTTTAATGCTGCGCCTAATTTAAGTGATCTGGATACAGGCGATTTAAAATATCAATTGGATTTCAGACAGGTTTATGGTACCATTTTAGATAAATGGCTGGATGTAAATAATGCTGATATTCTGAATAAAAAGTTTAATACGCTCGATTTTATATAGATCTTACAAGAAGTCAAGTTTCATAGCAGGTTGTTTATTCAACTTGACTTCTTTATTATCTATTTCCTTTTTAACACATAAACAGGTCTACTGCTGTCTTTATCAATCTGATCGGTATAGGTATTAAGAAGTTCATAGCCATATCTTTTCAATTTATTGAGGCAATCTATTTGGGAATTGAAAAGCAAATCATTTCCGTCGTCGTCTCTTACGTTCATTTCTTTAGGCCGTTTGAATTTTTGCCCATAATCTACCCTGGCAATATAGGTATCACCACCATTATAAATCGGTTTTAATTCGATGTAATCTACCTTGATATCACTTAACTTAAAGCCATTTACATTTTGTGCTTTGGCACGCGACAGCCCAAAGCACGCGACGAATGTCGCTGCAAGAATTAATTTTTTCATGTTGTGTTTCTTTTGTGTGTGATTCTAAATTACGAAGAATACGTGAGTATGTATTAAATGAATTGTAACAAAACATCCATTATTAAATCTTAAACTAAAAAACATAATGAACTTTTTAAGCAATATTATCTGGATTATTTTTGGCGGTATCTTTATTTTCTTCGAATATATTATTGGAGGCCTTATCCTTTGTCTAACCATTGTGGGGATTCCTTTTGGCATCCAATGTTTTAAATTTGCCATTGTAGGTCTCGCTCCTTTTGGCGTTAAAATAACTGATACCTCATCAAACACAGGTTGCCTTTCTACCATCATGAACCTGATCTGGATTTTATGTGGCGGTTTCTGGATTGCCTTAACGCATTTATTTTTTGGTATCCTGCTTTGCATTACCATTGTGGGTATTCCATTTGGGCGTCAGCATTTTAAGTTAATGAATTTAGCATTTACACCGTTCGGAAAATCGATTTCTTGATTTGAGGTAATTCCCTCTATTTTTCGTCATTGCGAGGCACGAAGCAATCCTACAACAATCGCTATTAAGATTGCTTAGACTCGCTCATTTCCAGTCCCGAAATGGCGATAGCTTTTTTTGGAAAGCAGGTTCTGTGCTTATCGGATCCGATCGTCCCGCCATTCGCTATAGCCCTCATGATCCCGATGAAAAATCGGGACGGGGCTGCCGCTACTGTCGGGTTTATTGAACTGTGGCCTGTTCCCGTTAGCAAAAACATTGTACCTAGCCCCGATTGAATGGATGCCCACGATACTTCATCGGGGCAGGAAGAAAAGCGGGACTATCAAGACCGATGAGCACGGCCCTTGCGCTCCAAAAACTATTGTATCAATCCTATTGCTTTAGAATGTTCAATCGCTTCCCCGCTATTATTAAATAAACACGCACTCACCCCTTTTTCCTCAACTTTGTTAAGCAATTGTCTTGTTTCTACTTCTTTTTCAGGACGAATATTGCGAATGTAGACCGCTTCGATATTTTTCGGATACTTCTCCACTATTGTGGAATAAATTTTTGGGTCCTGCTGCGAGTTATCACCAAAAAACACAAACTTCTGGTTGGGGAAGGCATCTAAAATCCGCATTACCCTCAATAATTTACCCTCATGACCTGTTTTACCTGTGCTGACTAAATCTTTCCATCGTTTTAATGTATTTAAAAGAAAAGCACCGTCAGGCAACTTGTTAAACCTAAAAGTCTCGACCAAATAATCGTAAAGGTTCCATTCGCTGCTGCTTACATAAAAAAAAGGATTGGGCTGATCTGATTCAGTGTGCGACATGGCCAATTGCTGATAATGACTGGCTGCATCAGGAAAGGTTTTACGTGTATGTGGATTCTTGATAAACAGCTCTCTCAACCGCCGCCCTATAGTTGCCGAATGAGAAATCATCACGGTATCATCCACATCCGAAATAAAGGCATATTGCGTAATGTGGGGTACATATACCTTACCCTCACCTGCACTTAAAACTTTCCCGTTTTTATCAACAGCTTCTACTTTAACAAAGTGCCAACCAGCAGGCACCTCATGTTCAGCTTTCCATTCGAATTTAAAAAAGCCATCCCCTTCGGTTTTATTGTAAATCGTTTGATCAAAAAATTGCAAACGCACCTCAACAAAAGCGTAAGGTTTTAAAATGAAGAGCTTTAAAAGATGCGCGATATTAACAAACAAATTATTGCTGTAAACCTGCTGTGTTTTTGCCTTGCGTTTAAAAACATGACCATAAACAACCAAATTGTGTGCATGGCCATAGCCATGATATACCTTAACACTAGCAGATTTATTCATCTGTATTAAAACAGAGTTTATTAAAAGTTGTTTGTGATGTAAACCATAAGGTAACACATGAAATTATTATTCATCATCAACCCAGGCTCGGGCAGCCATGACATTAACCTAAAGGAAGTAATTTCTACCCATTTCGATGCAAAAAAAACGGAGATCGATCTTTTCGAATTACCAGAAGACTGCTCTTTAGAGCAGATAAAAGAAAGGATTAAAAGCGCGAAGGCAGATCGTGTGGTAGCCGTTGGTGGCGATGGCACCTTAAAACTGGTTGCTGAATGTCTGTTGCATACTGAAACCCCTATCGGGATTATCCCTGCCGGTTCTGCAAATGGAATGGCGAAAGAATTAGGCATCCCGACTGATATTGAACTGGCTTTAGCTATTCTGGATGAAGGCCGCTTGCAAAAAATTCATGTAGTTAAACTTAATGATGAAATCTGCATCCATTTATCCGATTTAGGTTTTAATGCTTATCTGGTAAAGAAATTTGATTCTCTTCCCCAACGCGGCATGTGGGGTTATGCAAAGGCTACATGGCATGCTTTATGGAACCACAGCAGAATGGACGTGCAATTGAAACTTAAAGATGAAACAATCACTTCTAAAGCGGCAATGGTGGCTATTGCGAACGCAACCATGTATGGTTCTGGATTAAAAATAAACCCAGACGGAAAATTAGACGACGATCTATTCGAAGTGGTTTTGGTAAAAGACTACTCATATCTTGAAATACTAAAAATATGGATCACCAAATTGCCTTTCAATCCTAAAAAAATAGAAGTATTTCAAACCGCTGAGGTTAAGATTTCTTCGAAACATAAAGCACACTTTCAGGTTGATGGAGAATACATTGGCAGGGTGAATACCGTTGAAGCAAAAATTCTGCCTGCTGCCATAACGGTGGTTTTACCTGGTGTATCAGAATGATGAACGGTGAATTTTAATGGTAAAATACAATCTGAAGAATTCGGCAATAAAACAGATGCGGAACAAAATATCAAACCAACGTTCGCCGAGGTTTAACACTTCTGGCAAATAAGTAATAAAGC
>NZ_JBFTRT010000358.1:0-5213 GCF_056399685.1 Pedobacter sp. 01N416 | reverse complement strand
ACTTGTTTGTGGGCGGACCAGCAGATGCGACCAAACTGGTTAATGCCTATTTTGATCCTTTGTATAAAGGTTTAGGCCTGGGTTTAACCGATGGATGGTCGAACACCGCTCAATCGAAAGGTTTTTTAAAATTCGATGTAAGGGTTTCGGCCTCTGCAGCATTTGTTCCACAATCGGCCAGAAGTTATGATGTAAATACCTTGAGTTTAAGTAATATCAAACCTGCACCTGGTGCATCATCTATAGGTCCTACTGCATTTGGTGATGACCATGAAGGTGGTAAAATGCAAATTTATACAAGCAGTGGCGTTCCTACAGGTAAATTTTTCAACTTACCTCAGGGAGTGGGGTTTCATGTAGTGCCTTCAGCTCAGATACAGGCTACTTTGGGCTTACCCAAAAACATTGATGTTACTTTAAGAGCAATGCCGAAGATTAAATTAGGTAACGACCTGGGAAGCTTATCGATGATCGGTTTTGGTGCCAAAATTGAACTTTTACCCTTATTTATGGGTTCAACAACAGAAAAACTGATTCCTGTAGACATTGCCATTGCCGGTGGCTTTACGCAGTATAAATATAATTTGCCTTTGAATATCAATAATACTTCAAATTCAGATCAGCGTATTGATGCTAAATTCAATGGCGTAAATTTTGATGCCATCGTTTCAAAGAAAATTATGTTTTTCACGCCTTTTGCCAGCATCGGTTACCAAACATCGAACACCAATTTAAAAGCGCTTGGTACTTATAAATTTGAAGATGGTGCAAGCAATGCAACTTATGTAGATCCAATCTCGGTGAAACAAACTGATATTGACGGCGTAAGAGGTAGTTTAGGCTTTCAACTGAAATTTGGTTTCTTTAAATTTTACGGCTCATATACTCAGGCAAAATACAGTATGGTTAATGCAGGTATAGGCCTTGGTATCGGCAAATAATCGAATATAATCTTGTATCAATAAGGTAGGATTGTCATCCTGAGCCTGTCGAAGGAAGGGTAAATGTCTCTAGTCCATTTCGACAGGCTCTCCGTAGGAGTCCTTTGGACAACGTGACATATTAATTAAAATTAATTTTATGATATAACCTTTGCTTATTTTCACACGTGTTCGAAGAAATATATAGTCCAATACAAAAAATAGCATTTTCTCCTTTAAACAACCTGTTTGTTAAAAGGGATGATCTTATCGATCCTTATATTTCCGGGAATAAATGGCGTAAGCTCAAATACATTTTAGCCAAGGCCAAAGCAGATCAAAAAACGCATCTGGTCACTTTTGGAGGTCCTTATTCCAATCACCTCGTGGCTACTGCCGCCGCAGCATCAAGATCGGGCTTAACCGCTACAGCTTTTGTACGTGGGGAAGCAGTAAAAAATGAGCTATTATTACTGTGCAGTTTATTTGGGATGAAACTCATTTTTACCGACCGTGAAAGTTATCGGGATAAACACCAATTGTTTGACCAGTATTTTGCATCCGATGCACAAGCCTATTTTATAAATGAAGGGGGTGCATCAGTTGAAGCCACCATTGGCTGCGCAGAGGTAATTGAAGAGCTAGTGGAACCATACGACCACATTTTTTGCGCTGCCGGAACAGGAACCACAGCTGCAGGTTTGTTGATGGGAATTCAACAACAACAATTAAATACAAAGTTACATATCATCCCCGTGTTAAAGGGTGCTTCATTTATCAAAGCAGAAATAGCACATTATACGCCCATCTCCAGCCACCTCGAACTTCACCTCGATTATCATTTTGGAGGCTATGCGAAAACCACTCCTGAACTGATCAGCTTTATCAAAACCTTTACTGCAAAAACCGGATTGCTACTAGACCCTGTTTATACGGCGAAAATGTTTTATGCCATTCAAGATTTAGTAAAACAAGAAATTATTGGTAAAGATGAAAAAGTATTGGCCATCCATACCGGAGGGCTTATGGGCATTTTTGGCATGAAGGATAAGTTTTAAACGGGTAATACAATCTTTGATGCCAATTCATCCTGCAAATGCGCTTAACTATCTGATCAATATCATTAGCCCTGAATAAAAAAAGGGCCCTCATTGCTGAGGAACCCCAATAAGATCTCTAAATCGTCCCGTTGATTTGATTCTTGTTATAAAAGTATCGCTACTTTCTTTCGAATGAAATAAAAATAGAGCAAGCCCGCTAAATAATAGATGAAGATGCACGATCTATACACATTGAATAATAAACCGTCCAAAACAACCGGCTTTTAGTTCTTTTTTAAAGGTTTAATTAACTCATTTACAATTTTCCGGTGGCTTTCTTACCAGAACCATTGGAAAATTGATTTTCCAAAACCATGAAGTATTAGTGTAGCTTTCCTGAATTTAATTCTAGTATTGTTTTTATCGATTAATCGTTTTCGCGCACTTTGTTCCAGATATCTCTGTAAAGTTCTTCGTGGCGTTTAAATTGCAGATGCACATAAGGGCACAATGGAATTACCTTCAGGTTATTTGTACGTACATAATTTACCATGGCATCCAGCAATAGTTTTGCGTAACCTTTGCCTTCTTTTTCGGGATCAATTTCGGTATGATAAACCGTTAAATTTCCGCCCTGAATATCAAAAACCATTTCTCCATATTTTTCTCCCTCATCATAAAGTTCGAATGCACTAGGTTCTTCTTTTTGGATATTTAATTTAACTTCTGCCATAATACTTAACCCGATACAATTTTTAAAATTTGCTAATCAACTGATGCAACATTAAATAAGCTGCCAAATCAATTAAAGGTAACCAATATTTGCTGATTTATGCATACCTCTAATCAAACTTTAACGGTTTTATGATCCACTCTTCTTTAGCGCTTTATTCTTCTTGCCCCAAGCACTTAATTGACAAAAAATCGGAAGAAACTCTAGTGCTATCGGAGTTAGCTCATATTCTACCCTCGGAGGAACCTCTGCATAAACAGTTCTTTTAACCAGCTCATCCTGCTCCAATGCACGCAACTGTAAGGTTAACATCCGTTCTGATATATATGGGAATTCTTTTTTCAGCTCACTAAACCTCAATTTTCGGTCTCCAAGTTTATCCAATATTACAATTTTCCATCTCCCTCCTATTTTGTTGGCCGCATAAGTCAGATCGCAATCCGTTATAAATTTTTCGTTGAGGGTATAAGTCGAATTTTCTTTTCGTGCCGTCATTACTTACAAATTTGTTTGTACCATACAAATGGTAGTGCATGCTATAAAAATACGCGGTACAGGTTATTATTGCAAGGTCATTTTAATCACAAGAAAATATGGACTTATATTTAACCGGAAAAACGGCATTGGTAACCGGAGCCTCTAAAGGGATAGGTAGCGCAATAGCAAAAGAGCTGGCAAGGGAAGGTGTAAAAGTTTTCGTAACAGGCCGTAACCAACAATCATTAGATAGCCTTTCCAGTGAGATTGTTGCTGAAGGCAACATTGCCCCTATTGTTTTTACGCAGGACTTACTGGCACCAAACGCGCCTCACAAAATTGCTACTGCGGCCTTAGCTGCACTTGGCCATATCGACATCCTCATCAACAACGCGGGGCAAAGTCAGCCTGTAGATGTTGCAGGACCAGAAGAACCCTGGACTAGATCGATGGCCTTAGATTTTGAGCGCCCCAGGTTGCTCACTCAAGCGCTATTACCACATTTTATAGCCCGCAAACAAGGTACAATACTCAATTTGACCAGTACTTATGAATTACGCTCGTTGAATGTTTCAGCTATTGCCAAGGCCGCAATGGCAATGTGGTCTAAACAACTTGCAGGTGAGTTGGGCAAATATGGAATCAGGGCGAACTGTTTACAGCCGGGACTTATCGATACTGAAAACATCCGGCCTTATTTCCCGGGTGATGAGCGCAGGAAATATGCTGAAAGTGAAATACCTTTGCAAGATTTTGGTGAAGTGCAAGATATGGCAAACATGGCTGTTTTCCTGGTTTCGCCACGTGCTAAATATATAACAGGAACGGTTTCAGTAGTGGACGGTGGAGGATCACGTTCGGCATTCTGATTTTTATATCGATAAAATCGCTTAAAATGATGTGATTTCAATATTGTTTTTTAAAAAAATGTGCCATAGAATAATTTCCACACAATTAACTTGTAAAACACAAGCAATCAACTTGTAACAGAATTTTATTCTAAATCAATCAGATAGTATATATATTAGTGCTTTAGATAAGAAGTTTTTGTATGTGAAGAAAGTTTCTCAACCTTAAAATATTTCAATGGAACCCCTTGTTATCAGAAAAGCACCTTTAAACCTTTATGTTATATTAGTGTTGTCCATAATATCGATACCCTTTTTTATTTATATATTTTATGGTGATTTTACAATTGTAACAGTAGGCATCATAGCTGTTTTCAGTATATTTCCTATATGGCTTTTTATTTATGCACTTCGCGAGCTGATCAAAAAAACACCTCATATTACTTTTACGGAAAATGAGCTGATCATTAAAGACCGTGATTTTTACAATTGGAAAAACATAGAGGGTTTTGCATTCAGCATAGAAGAAGTGGGACGTGATAATGCCGGGAGTATATATAAAAATTACATCACCGTATTATTAAAGGACGGCACTTCTGCAAAAATCCCTGTATCACATCTGGACAGGAAGGCAGACGAAATTCTGTATTTACTCAATGACTATAAGCGGGAATCAGATGATGCAAAAAGTCCTTCTCAACAATAAAGCGAATAACTTTATTGCATGACATCATTTACTGGCTTACTATCCACAAACTGCTCAAAACTTATGATTTTACGCTCTTTCAGTTTCCATATGTGGGCAACTCTTGCCGTAAAAGGCTTATTTGTCTTTTTATAGGTACCAGAATAAGTTCCATACGCTACCACTTTGTCTTCATTGGCAACATAATCTTCTGGCGTGAATTTATAATCAATCCATTCGCTTCCTAGTCTTGCAAAAACATTTTTTTTAATGTTTTCCAAGCCTATATAAGTGCCTGCGCACGGAAATCCTTCTGCTTCTGTCCATGAGATATCTTCAGCAACATATTTTGCTAAGTTTTCACCATTTTCTTCCGAAGTTTTTCCTTCGTAGGTACTTTTTACAATTTCTAGATTTGTCATTTTATTGATATTTGAGACACAACTTGTCAGCAGCATACCTGCAACCAACAAACTGGATATAATTGTTTTCATTTCTTCTGTGCTTTTG
>NZ_JBFTRT010000357.1:0-6417 GCF_056399685.1 Pedobacter sp. 01N416 | reverse complement strand
CTTAAAAGCCAAAACCAATATGGTACTCGGTAAAGGTTTTTCAAAATAGTTGAGCACAAATTCGCCCTCTTTACTGCTCGAATCTTCTTTGCCCCACTTTAAATCCTGCGCTTCCTTAACAATTACCACCTGATAATCAGACATCATCGGGTAACGCTTTGCAGCACCCAAAACCGTAGCCATATCGGTATCTTTACCATACAAAACAGTCTGATTGAAACCTTTTTCGGCATCGTTCAATAACTTATCTTCAATATAATCTGTTACTTGATCGATATAATAAGATTCTTCTCCATGTAATAAATACACCGGTTTGAATTTTCGGGCTTTGATATCTTTGATAATTTCGGCAGCAGTCATTGCCCGTAAAATTACGATTTAGGTTTAACGATTTGGGTAAATGTTTATAATTTAAGAGATACTATATCTGAGATGTTAGATAGGAGATTTCCTTCCATATCTTAGAATTAATTAACTTTGCACGATAATAATTGATGGATTGTTCCATTGTTAACGGAGAACTTCCAACTGTTAACTGAAAACTGATTACTGCCAACTGAGAAAATGTTCAACCCTACCCCGCTTAACCTACCGCCATATCCATTTAAAATTACCCAAAAAGATGATCTGGTTTTTATTTTCGATGAGTTGAGGAAAAAGCACCTGGTGCTTACGCCCGAAGAATGGGTCCGTCAGCATTTTATACAGAACCTGATTTTGGAAAAGAAATTCCCACGCACATTGATCCAGATTGAAGGTGGTTTGGTGCTAAACCAATTACAAAAGCGAAGTGACATTTTAGTGTACAATACGGCTGGCGAAAAGCTGATGTTAATTGAATGTAAGGCACCCAAAGTAAAGATTACGCAATCGGTTTTCGATCAGGCATCACGGTACAATTCTATACACCAAGCCAAATGGATTGTGCTAACCAATGGTTTGCAACATGTTTATGCGAAGATGGACCTTGAAAAAGGTAAGTTTAACTTCGTAAAGGAAATGCCAGAGTATTTGGGCTTGTAAGGAGTGTTTGTCATCCTGAGGCACGAAGGATCTGCAGCCTATGGAATACTTGCTCAGTATAACATAAAATCCATATCATCTTATACGATTGATGGAAAGCAAAATCAGTAGTATTTGGGTTTGTTCCTGCCCCGCTCCCGCTTCTGCCAATTGATCCCTTCGTACCTCAGGATGACAATCACTTTAATTGCGTTTTCTGAATCATGCTATGCAATCTTCAATAGTAGCAATACCCCCTTCCGATTATAAACCTGATTGACGCGAAAATCCTTTTTTGTCATCCTGAGCGGAGTCGAAGGGCAAAAAAGATTGGAGCAGAAAGCAGGACGAACCTTAAAACAAACTACAACAATTGCTTTTCCCCCAAAAAAAATTAGGAGCATTAAAAATTCTTTCATTTTCCGTCATTGCGAGGAGGAACGACGAAGCAATCTTACAACGATCGCTATTAATCTATCTTTTAGATTGCTTCGTCGGCTGAAAAAGCCTTCTCGCAATGACGATTTTGTGCAGATGACAGATCACCTAAACACTATATTCCGTCTTCCAAACCTGTTTATTCCCGCTATAAATGGCTTCGTTACACATGGCCACACAGATAGCCGCCTGGGTTCCGGTATTGATATTTGATACTGGTTCTTTCTTGGTTGTTATCGATTTATAAAATTCATCTAGAGCATAATTTGTACCATCAATGGTGGCTTTATCCAAAATCGGGATTCCACCATCTTTATTTACCACAATCTTTGTGGCCCCAGTTACACCATCAACTATGCCTAATTCTTTTTTGGCACTTTCTTCAGGATAGAACAAACCGGTGTTGGTAAGCAAAGAAACCGAACCTTTGGTGCCTTTTATTTTAAACAGGTAACCATCATGTGCATTGCCACAAGTGGCTCCAAAATTGCCGATCATACCTTTTTCGTTATAACGGAGAATGGCCTGAATATTATCGTAGGTTTCGCGCCCATCTTTAAACACATCTATCCCACCCGATCCCATAATTTCATCAGGCTGCGTTTCGAAAGCCCAATTGATAAAATCGATTTGGTGCGATAAAAGTTCGGCGGCTAATCCGCCAGAATACTCTTTATACATCCGCCAGTTGATTTTACGTTCTAAAGCTGGATCTGGCACTGCCCTACGCCAATTGCCGTTACGGTCCCAACGGCAATCGATCTGGCTAACCTTGCCCAAATAGCCACTTTGGATCATATCCTTCACCTTAAAATACAAAGGCGAATAACGATACTGATAACCCACCTGAAAAACCTGATTGGGATATTGTTTTACCAGTTTTTTAAGTTCGAGTGCCTGGGCAATATTGTATGTCATGGTTTTTTCTACATACACATGTTTGCCAGCCAGTACCGCATCTTTGGCAATTCTGAAATGTTCGCTTAAAGGTGTGGCAATAAAAACCGCGTCGATTGTTTTATCGTCTAAAACTTTGTGATAATCTTTTAGGGCCTTTGCATCCGCAGGAACATACTTTTCGGTTTCCTTAAGCCTAAAATCGAGTAAATCGCAATAAGCTTTAATTTTATACTTTGCAGGCATTGATTTAATTACCGACAAAACACCTTTGCCACGATCGCCGCAACCAATCATTGCCACATTAATAATTTCATCAGCCACTAAATTAGCAAAACCCTGATTACCAACAAGTAAACCAGAGCCTAACAAAGTAGTATGTTTTAAAAAAGATCGACGATGCATGTTATAATGATTAAAATATTACTTATTATTTAATTGGAGCGCGCAACTCCTGCTACTATTAAAGGCTAGTCCCGCCAATGCTACAATCTTTTTGTTGCCAGCATTTGCAATATTAACGAAAATGCAACAAAAAAGTATTTTCGCGTATGTTGGGGCTATTTAAATCTTTCAGTGCCTTTAGGCCAGTTTGCAATGCAAACCGTTAACAATAAACCCGATCCGATAGCTATCGGATGAGCTAAATAGCCCACAGTGAGATACGAGCGAGGACTATATGCGAAAGCGGGACTGCAGGCCGCCATATTGAACCAACGCTCATTTTCAAGTCATTAAACTTATAAATTCTTGATTTTAATGGTCCTGAAATCCACCTTATTTCCATGGTCCTGCAATAGGATATGTCCTTTTGGTGCTTCACCAAAGTTTTTCCAGTCTTTATATTTACTAATGGCAACCAGTTTTTTAAATTCTTCAGAGCCACGGGTATATTCTAAAACTTTAACGCCATTTAAATAATGCTCTACTTTGTTATTTGGGTATACCACCAAACGGCCATTGTTCCAGCTTCCAATAGGGCGCAGGTAACGGGCTTCTTTTTTCGAAGTCATTAAATCGTATAGCGAAGCCAAGGTACGGTTTCCATCTCTGCCCAATTTTGCATCAGGGTGTAAAACATCATCTAAAACCTGATACTCGAGACCAATAGCAGAACCTGTATTTTTTTCGCTTAGGGTAACAAAATATTTTACGCCACTGTTGGCACCTGGGGTAAGTTTAAACTCGAACGACAAATCAAAAGCTGCATATTCATCCTTGGTTACAATATCGCCGCCGTTGGTCGATTCTGCACCACCCGATGGCTCTACACTGATAACGCCATCGGCAATCTTCCATCCTTTGGCAGGGAAAGTAGTTTTATAAGCACCAACCCAACCTGTATTGCTTTTACCATCGAACAAAAGTTTATAACCTTCCGATTTCTCGTAAGCAGATAACGTATTCGGCGTTAAATTAACCGTATAAATTCCTTTTGGAAAAGCTTTGGCTTTTAAGCCCTCTGTTTGAATGTTAATGTTTTTGAAATAAACTTTCTTGCCATCATTATCGAGGTTATTGCCAATACCATGAACCTGCAAACCGATAAATCCTGATTTATCCAAAGTATCAATCACGTAGGCAACAGGTGCGCCATTTACCCAGGTTTTGGTTTCGTTACCAATACATTCTATTTTGTAATGGTTAAACTCATTCTTTTTATACAGCGGTTTTGCCGATGGGTTAAGTTCTAAAGGATATAGCCATAATCTTCTGGCTTCGTCGTAAATTCCCCCGGTCCATGCCCTTGGTGTAGGGTCTATTTCTACCTGCCTGCCAAAAACCAATCCTTTACCGTTGTTTCCTTCTGGTTTAATATGGCTGCGTGTTTGCACGCCCGAGTTGGTGGTTTCACCTTCCAGCTTCACATCGAGTTCTAAAATGAAATCGCCATATTCTTTTTCAGTGATTAAGAACGAATTTGGTGTGCCTTTGGTCATCGTTCCGATAATCATTCCGTCTTCAACTTTGTACGGAGCTGCTCCTGCAACTGCTTTCCAACCGGTTAAGGTTTTGCCATCAAATAATGGTTTAGCTTTTTGGGCAGCGGCTGATAAACTGATTAGCGAAAGGGCTAGAATACTATATTTTTTTAAATTTAACATGATTGGTTTAGGGATTTTATCTTTTATTGATTGAGAGGTATCCTTCCTCGCTATGATAACATTTTAATATTTAAATACTTTTCCGTTTGCGATTACTTCTTGTCTGCTTTCATCGAAAATTGCTTTTGCACCTGTTCGTACCGCAGCATTGGTCATGATATTGGCAATAGAATGTGAATAACCGGCTTCAACAGGTGCATTTGGTGTTTTACGACTACGCACACATTCCATCCAGTTGCGCATATGGCCAGAAGTTAACGCATCACCACCCATATTTGCTCCTGTAGCCGCTTTAATTTCGGTTTTACTTAAATCAAATTCTGGCAAAAGATTGGCTTTTAAGCCCATGGCCGCAGCTTCTCTCTCCTTTAAACCACCTTTTGGCGATACTTTATTGGTAATTAAATTCAACTCGCCACCGTTAGAATAATAAACCTCTCCCACATCGCCCACACTATTCTGCATTCTTGACGTAAAAGTAACCTGGAAACCATCTGTAGTATCAGGCTGGCCATAATCGAATACGGCAACCATCGAATCCCAGTTTCTACGGCCATCTTTCCAGGTGTAAATACCTCCGTTTGCCACTACACTTCGCGGATGTTTTAAATTGGTAAACCAATGTACGGTATCAATCTGGTGCGACATCCATTGCCCTGGCATACCTGAAGAATATGGCCAGAACAAGCGGTATTCTAAATATTTTCTTGGGTCGAAGGCTTCGTTTGGTCGGTTCAATAAGAATCTTTTCCAATCGATATCTTCTTCTTTTAATTTGGCTACTAAATCAGGTCTGCGCCATCTGCCTGGCTGGTTTACATTCCATACTAAATCTACAGCAGTTATCGGCCCAAATTTTCCATCCTGAATAAATTTTGCTGCATTGGTATAATTCTCTCCACTCCTTCTTTGCGAACCAATCTGCACAATCTGTTTGCTTGCTTTAACGGCTTTAAATGCCGCTTTCGCATCGTCCATGGTTTCGGCAAAGGGTTTTTCTACATAGGCGTCACAACTGGCTTTTACGGCCTCGATGGTGTGAAGTGCATGCTGAAAATCGGCAGTACTGATAATTACGGCATCAAGATCTTTTGTAGCATAAAGCTCATCGTTGTTACGGCAGGCTTTAATATCGTGACCAAATTTTTGTTTTAAATGGGCAATTCCTAAATCTCTCCGGTAGTTCCATAAGTCAGAGAGACCAACAATGTCGAAGTTTAATTCCTTGTTGTGGTTCAGGAAACAAGGCAAAAGGGTGTCTTTAAAGCGATCAGAAAACCCAACAACGCCCACGCGTACCCTATCATTTGCACCGATGATGCGTCCATAACTTTTGGCGCTCATGCCCATGGTACCTGCATAGGTTGCTGCAGCAAATATTGCCGATTGCTTAATAAATTTTCTTCTGGAATTTTCCATTTGAGGATATTAGGTTAGATTAACGCTTAAATAGTTTACGATCTGATAGATCGTTTTAACAAAATCTAAAATATGGTTAATAAAAACAAACCATAAATATTCGCAAGTAATATTTTTGACACCTTATCTTGAAATAATGGCTTACAATCGTATTAACCTTAAATAAATAGCCAAAAAGCCAATATTTAAGGCAATAGCATGCTTTTATCGATATCTAGGAAAACGTTTGAAATAATTTATTCTTATTTAGCTAGTTTTAATTAACTGTAAGTAAAAAAGCCTTTCAGAAAATAATCTGAAAGGCTTTTTAGGGTTACGATCGCAACGGCTGTAAAGTTATTATTATCCTAAAACCGCTAAACTTTCTTCAATAATTTTGATTTTAGCTTCAGCGTCGGCTTTTTTATTCCGTTCGTTTGCAATAATTTCCGGTTTTGCATTCTGTACAAAGCGTTCGTTGCTCAATTTAGAATCTACCGACTTTAAAAAGCCCTGTAAATACACTAAATCGGCATTTAAACGCTCACGTTCCGCTTCTACATCAATGTTTTCTGTC
>NZ_JBFTRT010000356.1:0-5254 GCF_056399685.1 Pedobacter sp. 01N416 | reverse complement strand
GAATTTATCCTGCGCATTTTTGAAAACCTTCCCTTCTGCATCGGTGATTTTCAATTCCGTTAAATAAGACTTCGCCTCTGGTTTAATCAACCTGGCTTTTTCTTTATCGTGGTTGACCGATGGCGCTGCTGAACTTGATGCTTTGCTTTCCCTAAAAACAATCTTGCCATTGTTCAGTTCCTCCAAAATCAGATCCTTTTCGGTGGTAAACAAAGTACCGATTTTAAAACCTTTTTCAAGATAATCGATAATCAAGCCTATTGCTTCATCAACTGCATAGTTTTTCACCACATCGCGGGTTTTATAGCGATAAGTAAAGGCCAGTTTATCTTCACGTTTAATCACCACTTTGCGGATAAGAATCTGCTTTAATGCTTCCTCTTCTCCTTTATAGTTCCCTAAAGATACCTTTACAAAACTTGCTGTATTTAGGCTTTCTTTTAAAGCTATGGTAAATTGTTCTATATATTCTAACACTGGCATCGATAATTTTAACAACAAAGATAATCAAGTTTATCCGGAGCAGAACATATCCGTGATAATGTAACAATAGAGCGACCATTTTAAGATTTATTTGATTAAAAACGGCTAATCCAGCGCTGACGTAATACGATTTAGAAATATGCATGGGCAATATTATCTATATTGATTCCAAAATAGCCGAACACTTTTATTTCAAAAAATTAAGCTTTAGATTAGATTATATAAAAATAGCTAACCACAATTCATGAGTGACTTTCAGATAAAAAAATCGCCTACCGTTTATGATGCCATTGTTGTTGGCTCAGGTGCGGGCGGTGGAATGGCTGCATATGTTCTGGCACATGCAGGTCAAAAGGTTTTAATGCTCGAAGCTGGTCAAAATTTCGATCCGCGATTAGATTCACATCAATTAAAATGGCCTTGGGAATCTCCCCGTCGTGGTGCAAGTACAACGCGTCCATTTGGTGATTTTGATGCTTCGTATGGAGGATGGGAATTAGAAGGCGAACCTTATACCCAGAAAAACAAAAGCGAATTCGAATGGTTCCGTTCGCGGATGCTCGGTGGCCGTACCAATCACTGGGGACGAATTTCTTTACGGATGGGTCCGGACGATTTTAAACCTAAAGATGGTTTAACCGATGCCTGGCCTATTACTTACGCAGATGTAAAACCGTTCTACGATAAAGTTGACCGTATGATCGGTATTTATGGAACGGCAGAAGGTTTAGAGAATGAGCCAGACGGAATCTTTATGAAACCGCCAAAACCAAGATTAAACGAACTTTTCATCAAAAAAGGTGCAGAAAAAGCGGGTGTAAAAGTAATTACCGGCCGTGGGTCTGTACTTACCGAAGCCTTACCTAATAACAACGACCGTGCACCTTGTTTCTACTGTGGTCAGTGCGGAAGAAGCTGTAAAGTGTATGGTGATTTTTCATCATCGTCATGTTTGGTGAATCCTGCAGTAAAAACAGGAAACCTTACTGTAATTACCGATGCCATGGTACGCGAAGTAATCACCGATAAAGACGGTACTGCAAAAGGAGTTTCTTACGTAAACCGTAAAGACCTGCAAGAATACCAGGTAAATGGCAAACTGGTTATTTTAGGTGCCAGTGCCTGTGAATCGGCCCGTATATTATTAAATTCAAAATCAGCTTCTCACCCAAATGGCCTGGCCAATAGTAGTGGCGTGGTTGGAAAATACCTGCACGATTCTACCGGAGCAAGTGTTTCGGGCTTTCTTCCACAGTTAATGGACAGAAAACGTTACAATGAAGATGGTTTGGGCAGTGTGCACATCTATTCGCCCTGGTGGTTAGATAATCGTAAACTAAACTTCCCGCGTGGTTACCATATCGAATATTGGGGTGGCATGGGTATGCCTGCATATGGCTTTGGCGGCGGTGTAGCCCAAATGAATGGAATGGTACCTGGCAGAGATGGAAAAATGAAAGAAGCGGGAGGTTATGGAAAATCGTTAAAGGATGATTATCGCCGTTTCTATGGAACTGGTGTTGGCATGGCTGGTCGTGGAACAGCAATTGCCAGAGAAGCCAACTACTGCGAAATTGATCCGAACACGGTGGATAAATATGGTATTCCGGTTTTAAGGTTTAACTACAAATGGGACAAAGATGAAATCCTACAAGCAAAACACATGCAAGAAACTTTCCTTTCGATAATGAAAGAAATGGGTGCGGTGGTTACTTCCGAAATTCAGGGCGCAGATACCAATTACGGTTTACTCAACCCCGGAAAAATTATTCACGAAGTTGGAACCATCCGCATGGGCGACGATCCTAAAAAATCGGCTTTGAATAAATATTGCCAGGCACACGACTGTAAAAACCTATTTGTGGTTGATGCGGGTCCGTTTGTTCAACAAGGTGATAAAAATGCCACCTGGACGATTTTAGCGCTTTCGATGCGTACAGCCGAATATATTTTAGCTCAAAAGAAAAAACAAAACATTTAAAGAATTACCATATGAATAGACGTGATTCCATAAAAGCATTAGGTTTAACAGCTGTTAGTACTGCGGTATTGTTAGAGGCCTGTAAACAACCTGAAACAAAAACAGAAGTAGCCGCACCTGAAGAAACCGCAAAGGAAGCCGGAAGAGAACAATGGGAAATAGACCGTGATAAGAAATTAAAAGCTGAAACCTTTTTCACTAAACATGAAATGGCTACCATTACAGTTCTTGCCGACATTATTATTCCTAAAGATGATGTATCGGGCAGTGCATCTGATGCTAAAGTGCCAGAATTTATCGAATTTATTGTAAAAGATATTCCTGAACATAAAGTACCGATGCGTGGCGGCCTGAAATGGCTGGATGTATATAGCTTTAATAAATTCCAAAAATCATTTGTTGAGGCATCAAAGGATCAACAAATTTCGATTGTAGATGAAATTGCATACCCTAAAAAAGCCAGACCGGAAATGCAGGCGGGTGTAACTTTTTTCAATAGAATGAGAAACTTAACAGCATCAGGTTTTTACACTACAGAAATTGGTGTAAAAGATATTGGTTATGTAGGCAATGCGCCAAACCAGTGGGCTGGTGTTCCAGCAGATGTACTGAAACAGTACGGAATGGAGAATGTGAAAGTATAATTGCAAAAAAAATCATCTTTGCGAGGCACGAAGCAGTCTTAATGCGCCAGCTAGTAGCGATCGTTGTAAGATTGCTTCGTCGTTCCTCCTCGCAATGACGACCGTTGTGAATTACGCGGTTTGTGAAGATTCCGAACCACAGTACATGGAAAATATAATCTTATACCAAAGAAGTCAAGTTTAAAAAACTTGACTTCTTTTATTTATTGTAATAAAGACCCTGAAACAAGTTCAGGGTGACGGCCAATAAAATATTACTCTACAATCAAAATCAAACCTTTTCCTTTTTCAACAGGAATAAATTTTCCATCAGGATAACTTCCCGAAGTTTGAAACTTGTCAATTGCAGGAGCTGCTATTTTTACTTTCCCGGCATCTAACCCCAGCTTCGCCCAATCGATAGTTAAATTAACCTTTATATCTGCTTCTGCCCAACTTGCCAATGAAATCATTGTTTTACCTTTTTGTTTATAAACAGTTGCCAATACTTTAGGGTTATCGGTTTTAACCGGACAGTTTTCGCTCCAGTAACCGATCATCTCAGATCCTTTTATGCCGAAATTATCCCAGGCTTTCCATAATGGTTTTGGGTCACTTTTGTCAGACCATCCCAAGCGGCTTGTCATGCCATAAATCATACCACGCCAAGGGTTTCCATCATCCTGTAACATCTCTCCCATTAATCCAAAAGGTATTCCGCTTACCTCTGTTAAAAAGAAATCGGGATTGTTTTTTTGGTAATCGAAATATTCGCCAAACCATAAACGGTTTAAATAAGGGAAATGTTCCAGGTATAAAATGGCACTATTGTTAAAGCCATCACTTTTATTGTATTGATTCGCAGAGTGCAAGTCGATAATCCCCGGGTGGTTATCCTGTGTCAATACACGTTTTATACGCTTCATGGTTACACGGTCAAATGCCACATCATCCAAGTATACACCATCAATCCCAACGTTGTTTACCAACCAATTCATTCCTTCTACGTAATAGTTGTGCCAACGGTTCATTCCGCTGTTAATTACGGCCGCGTCTTTTATTTCAGGAACAAACCAGGCAGCAATATAATTGGAATCTAAATGTTCCTGTAGCCAGCTAAAGCCTCCTCCTTTACCAGGAGAGTATACTTCAGTACCTAAACTCCTTAAAGCCGGCCACTCATATGCATGGTTAGAAAGTTCGCGAACCGTATTATAAATTTTAACTTTTAATCCTTTTGAGTGTGCTTTACCGATATAATCTTTCATCTTTTTCCATTCGATAAATGGATAATTGATCCAAGGGTTGATCGGCGTGGCATGGTGAATGTTCACCACCGTTGCACCTTTAGCTTTGATCGTATCTAAATCGCCATATTTATGGTAAAAACGATTGTCCCATTGAAAATCGGTGTTAAGTAAATGGAAAGGTGTGATCAGTAAATTGAAATTGTAGTATAACACATCACCCTTTTTCATGCTTCTAGCACCAGTAAAATTGTCGGCAAGCATCGAACTTCCTTTAACATTAATCTGGATGCCGCCTTTATTACCATTACCCCACGATTTAGGCAATAATAAGGGCTTTTGAAGATAGAAATTAGTATTAAGCGGGCGAACATAGTTTTCATCTCTTAAGTTGTAATACAGGCCTGCATTTACGTTCCCGATCCAAACGGCATCCTGGTTTTTACTCGCTACATCCCATTTCCATTTTACAGTATCTGGTCTAACACCACCTTTTTCACCTAGGCCCATCAAATATTTAGTAGAGCCCTTATCAAATGGGATATGAAAATCGACATTACTAAATTCAACATCCATTAACGCGGTTACCTTAACTACATAATGTACATAGCCATCAAACTCTAAAGCACCTTCTAAATCCATTCTCAGGTTTTCAGAAGTATTGGTGGCCGTCCACTTTACGGTTCCAGCTTCTTTACTGGTGATCTGAAAATTACTAGGTACAAATTTCTCCTGCGTTTTTGGCGTATTAAAAAAGTGAAAGTGGATAGGTTCTGCAAGGATATTATTAGGTTTTTCGCTATAAGCCGTCATCTCTGCATTAAAGAGCGTTTGAATCTGCTTAGGAAAACCATCGGTATTAATTTCGAACTTTCTACCTAAAAGCGAGATTACATTCCCATCAACACATTCCCATCAAC
>NZ_JBFTRT010000355.1:0-6121 GCF_056399685.1 Pedobacter sp. 01N416 | reverse complement strand
ATATACAACACCTTTTGGGCTTCGTGAGTTCAATTTCGATGCAGCTAAAGGCTTTTCATTAAACGGAAAACCAATGAAAATTTTAGGTGTTTGTTTACACCACGATTTAGGTGCCCTGGGTGCTGCCGTGAATGTG
Organism: Pedobacter sp. 01N416; assembly: GCF_056399685.1. Lineage (NCBI taxonomy): Bacteria > Pseudomonadati > Bacteroidota > Sphingobacteriia > Sphingobacteriales > Sphingobacteriaceae > Pedobacter > Pedobacter sp. 01N416. The sequence continues at coordinate 5,985 of NZ_JBFTRT010000355.1, read as the reverse complement.
AGGGCAATGGAACGCCAACTGGAAATAATGAAAGCAATGGGGGTGAACGCTATCCGTACAGCCCATAACCCACCTGGACCTGAATTTTTAGATTTATGTGATAAAATGGGCTTCCTCGTTATGGATGAGGCTTTCGATATGTGGGTGAAAAAGAAAACCAAAAACGATTACCACTTAGATTTTCCAGCCTGGCATAAAAGAGATCTGGAAGATATGATTAAACGCGATCGTAATCACCCGTCGATTATCCTTTGGAGCATCGGCAACGAAATCCGCGAGCAGTTTGATAGTACAGGCATTGCGATTACAAGAGAGTTAGTCTCAATCGTTAAAAATCTGGATAAAACCCGTCCTGTAATTTCGGCGTTAACGGAAACAAAAGCTGAAAAGAACTTCATCTATCAGGCCAATGCATTAGATGTTTATGGATTAAACTACAACCACAAACTGTATAAAGATTTCCCTAAAAATTATCCTGGAGTGAAGTTTTTGGCTACAGAAACCACTTCGGCTTTAGAAACCAGGGGTTTTTACGATACAGCCGATACCATCCGTCGTTGGCCAAAAGATGGAAAAACGAAATTTACAGAGGGAAATAACGAGTGGTCGGCATCGGCTTACGATAATGTTTCGGCTTATTGGGGTTCTACACATGAAGAAACCTGGGCAGCAGCTAAAAAATACGATCATGTTTCAGGTTTATTTGTTTGGACGGGTTTTGATTACCTGGGTGAGCCTTTACCTTATCCGTGGCCAGCAAGAAGCTCATACTTTGGAATTGTTGATTTAGCAGGTTTCCCGAAAGATTCATATTACATGTACCAAAGCGAGTGGACAAACAAACCTGTGTTACACCTTCTGCCTCATTGGAACTGGAAACAAGGAAAATCGGTAGAAGTTTGGGCCTATTACAACAATGCCGATGAGGTAGAATTGTACCTGAACGGAAAATCGTTAGGGAAAAAATCAAAACAGGGCGATGATTTACATGTGCTTTGGAATGTGCCTTTTGAACCTGGAACTTTAAAAGCAGTATCCCGTAAAAGTGGCAAAGATGTTTTAGTACGTGAAGTGAAAACCGCAGGGGACCCGGCGARAATTGAATTAATCGCAGACCGGAAAAATATTAAAGCTGATGGTAAAGATTTATCTTTTGTAACCGTTCGTGTTTTAGACGCTGCTGGTAATGTAGTGCCAAATGCAGATAATCTGGTTGATTTTCAGGTTGAAGGTGTTGGTTTTATTGCAGGTGTTGATAATGGGTTTCAGGCAAGTTTAGAGCCTTTTAAAGCCAGTTACCGTAAAGCTTTCCATGGTTTATGTTTGGCCATTCTTCAATCAACAGAAAAAACCGGAACCATAAAATTAACAGCCTCATCAGCTGGTTTAACATCATCATCGATAATTATAAAAACAGGAAAATAGAATAACAGAAATGAACCTATCGGTTGGTGTCTCAGCAACCGAAATAAGTAAAATAAAAATATGGCCGGTGGAGACACCAACCATTAGAGAACAATAAAAGGCATTGTCATTCTGAGGAACGAAGAATCTGCAAACTATGGGAAACAGGCTCTGCTAAGGCAGCAATTGAATAGGCTTTGTGAAATAGGAAAGATTCTTCACTACGTTCAGAATGACAAAGAAATAAAAAGAAGAAATATAGTGGAGAAGACGATAAATTTAAAAGGAATAACCTGGAACCATAGCCGTGGGCTTTTGCCAATGGTGGCTACGGCACAGCGATTTTCTGAATTGTACCCAAATGTAAACATCACCTGGGAGAAAAGAAGCTTGCAGCAATTTGCCGATTTTTCAATCCAGGAGTTGGCAGAACGATTTGATCTGTTGGTTATCGATCATCCTTGGGCAGGTTTTGCCGCAAAAACAAAATCAATAGTGCCTTTGGATCTTTATCTTTCTAAAGAATATTTGAAAGATCAGGAAGAAAATTCTGTAGGTCAATCTTACGAGAGTTATTTTTATAATGAACACTTATGGGCTTTACCGATAGATGCGGCAACTCCTGTAGCAGCCTCAAGACCAGATTTATTAGCTCAAAAGGATTTGCTATTGCCTAAATCTTTTGAAGATCTATTGGCACTTGCCGATAAAGGTTTAGTTGCCTTTGCAGGTATTCCGATTGATGTATTAATGAATTTTTATACCCTATGCTGCTCTTTAGGTGAAGATCCTTGTCAAGGAAACGAAGAGGTGGTCTCTAAGGAAATTGGTAGCATGGCTTTGCAAATGTATCGGGAACTGGCCTCGAAAATAGATAAAGCAAACTTCAACAGAAATCCGATCCAGGTATATGAAGCAATGACTTTAACCGACGAAATTGCGTATTGCCCGTTTGCTTATGGCTACTCGAACTATTCGCGTAATGGTTATGCCCGCAAAATCTTGCATTTCCACGATATGATTTCTTTAGATGGTAAAACCAATCTGAGAAGCACATTGGGTGGAACAGGCTTAGCCATTTCTGCTAAATGCGAAGCATTGGAGATTGCTGCCAAATATGTAGAATTCGTAGGTTCGCCAGCCTGTCAGTCTACCTTGTTTTTTGAGAGTGGTGGTCAGCCAGGGCATTTGGCCGCATGGAAAAATGAAGAAGTCAACCGCCAGAGCCAGCATTATTTTCTGAATACTTTACCGGCCTTGCAAAGAGCTTTTCTCCGTCCACGTTACCATGGTTCGATGTATTTTCAAGATCATGCAGGCGATGTGGTGCGCGATTATTTAATAAATGGTAGAGATGAAATCAAGGTTTTATCAGCCATGAACAAATTATATGGGCAATCTAAAAGTTTAGTGTTATCATGAACAGACCGCTTGAAGGACTTTTGGTTTTAGAGTTTTGTCAATTTTTGGCAGGACCATCGGCTGGCTTGAAACTGGCCGATTTGGGTGCCCGTGTAATTAAAATCGAACGACCAAAAACAGGCGATGCTTGCAGGTCTTTATCCATCAAAAATCTTTTCGTTGATGAAGATAGCCTGCTTTTTCACACCATCAACCGGAATAAAGAAAGTTATACCGCCGATTTAAAAAATCCGGAAGATTTAGAAAGACTTAAAAAATTAATCAGCAAGGCCGATGTGATGACACATAATTTCCGTCCTGGTGTGATGGAGAAAATTGGTCTGGATTACGAAAATGTTCAATCCATTAATCCTAAAATTGTCTATGGTGTAGTTACAGGCTACGGAAGTGAAGGCCCGTGGAAAAACAAGCCAGGCCAGGACTTATTGGTACAATCCGTTTCAGGATTAACATTTTTATCGGGTGTTGATGTAGACGGACCAGTTCCTTTCGGACTTTCCGTTTCGGATATTATGTGCGGAAACCATTTGGCACAAGGTATTATGGCCGCTTTGATCAAAAGGGCAAAAACCAATAAAAGTGTTTTGGTTGAGGTGAGTTTGCTCGAATCCATTTTAGACGTACAGTTTGAAGTATTAACCACCTACTTAAACGATGGTGGTAAATTACCCGATAGAAGCGGAGCAAAAGGCAGTGCACACGCTTATTTAAGCGCTCCTTATGGCATGTACGAAACCAATGATGGTTATATTGCCATGGCCATGGGCAACCTGCCAAATATTTGTACGATCATCAATTGCGATATTACCGATCTGTATGTGGAGGCAGGTTCAGCATTCGAAAACCGCGATAAATTAATTGTCCGCCTCGCCGAAACCTTTAAAAAAGAAGATACAAAACTTTGGGTTGATCTTTTGGAAGGCCATGGTATTTGGTGCGCAGAAGTATTAAATTATCAAACCGCTACAGCATTGAATACCTATAAAAGCCTACAGATTGAACAGGAACTGGATTTAGATGAAGGCAAAAAAATAAAGACAACAGTAAGCCCGATTAGATTGGATAATGAAAAGTTATTTGCTTCGAAAGCTGCGCCAAAACTTGGTTTTGATACGGCTGAGATTGACAGGGAGTTTGAGTTGAGTTAGAGTGTGCGTCACCCTGAATTTATTTTACTGCGTAGCTTTCCGCTTCGCTACAGGTCAGGGTCTATCTAGCAGGAAAGATGCTGATCCCGAATCTTCGGGACAGCATGACGAGACGAGTTAAGAATAAATAAACAAAATTATGCTACCGCTTGAAGATTATTTAGTTATCGATTTCAGCCAGTTCCTATCGGGGCCATCAGCAAGTTTGCGCCTGGCCGATATGGGTGCGCGTGTAATCAAAATTGAGCGTTTGGGTGTAGGCGACATTTGCCGCACGCTCTATACCTCAAATCTGATTATGAATGGCGAATCATCTGTTTTTCATGCCATCAACAGGAATAAAGAAAGTTTTGAAGTTGATTTAAAACGCGAAGAAGATTGTGAAATGGTACGCGAACTGCTTAAAAAAGCAGATGTAATGATCCATAATTTCCGACCAGGGGTAATGGAGCGTTTGGGTTTCGATTATCAATCCGTTATCGCTTTAAATCCAACCCTAATTTATGGCGAAATTTCAGGCTATGGCAACAACACGGAATGGAAAAACAAACCCGGTCAGGATTTACTTTTGCAATCGGTTACCGGCCTAACCGGTTTAACCGGAAATGCCGATAGTGGTCCTGTAGCAATGGGTTTATCGATTATTGATATGTTGGCGGGCGCGCATTTGGCGCAGGGTATCCTGGCCTGTTTATACCGAAAAGCGTTAAAAAACKAAGGCGGTTTTGTACAGATCAGCATGATGGAATCCGTTTACGATTTCCAGTTTGAAACCATCACCACTTTTATGAATGATGGCGGATCTTTGCCCCAACGTTCTAAAAAGAACAGAAGATGGTTCAGGAAGTGGAAATGATTGATGGTTACAAATATGAAACCACCAGATGCCCGATCCGAATTGATGGCGAATTATTGACTTCAGCAATTGGTTCGCCAAAATTAGGACAGGATAATGAAAAAATTATCAAAGAATTTATAACACAGCATACCATTGCAAATGCATAACCAAGTAGAAACTTTCAGGATAGCCGTTCGTAAATTTGCGCCATTTGAAGCTGCGATGCAGAAATTCTGGGAACAATATTGTATCCGTTCGGGCTGTACACTAAAGTTGGAAATGGTGGTAATGGACCTGCACGAACTTTACAACAGTACCATCACTCAAAAAGGTTTGGCAAAAGGCGATTTTGATCTTGCGCACATCAGTACCGATTGGGTTTTGGAAGGCTATTCGGCCAATGATTTCGAAGTTTTAAATCCATATATCAACAAAAACAAACCCGACGATTTCCCGAGGGGATGGAGCAAATCGCTTTTAGGACTGCAGCGCTTCGGCTGGGAAGTGGTAGGTTTACCATTTCATGATGGACCAGAATGTTTTATTTATAGAAGAGATTTATTCGAAAGTGAAACTGAAAAGGCTCAATATTTTGCTCAATTCGGCAAAACCTTAGCAATACCTAAAACCTGGGAAGATTTTCATCAGATTGCCCGTTTTTTCAACCGTCCTGAGCAAAATTTATATGGCAGTATTTTCGCCTGTTATCCCGATGGCCACAATACCGTTTTCGATTTTGCTTTGCAATTATGGACGAGGGGCGGTACACTGGTTGATAAAAATGGTTTTATCCAGATTAATACCCAGGCAGCCATCGATGGTTTAAACTTTTACCGTAAAATTGTTAACGATAAAACTGCTGTTCATCCAAAATCTGCAGCATTCGAATCTGTAGCTGCAGGAATAGCCTTTTCACAAGGTGAAGCCGCCATGATGATCAATTGGTTCGGTTTTGCGGCCATGTGCGAAGTAGATTCGAACGCTAAGGTAAAAGGAAAAATTGATGTGGAACGATTGCCTTGCGCTCCAGGTAAAAACTCAGCTTCGTTAAACGTATACTGGCTTTACACCATTGCAAAGGGCAGTAAAAATAAAGACATTGCCTACGATTTTCTCCGCTTCGCACTGGCTGCAGAACAGGATAAACAGCTCACGTTAGCAGGAGGAATCGGC
>NZ_JBFTRT010000354.1:0-6143 GCF_056399685.1 Pedobacter sp. 01N416 | reverse complement strand
GTTTGGCGAAGTTGAATCCATTTTTTAAGACCTGTTTTTGGGTAGTTGAATCCCAAAGCAATGGGTTGGTGTGATTAAAATGGATTAGGAAGATTTTATGCTTAATGGCAATATCCTCTTTATCAAATAAATCTTCTGTTTCTGTTACCAGTGGGTGTGGTACTTCTGAAATAGGCCTATTACCCAGTTCTGCATTGGTATAAAATGTAGCATCAAGCATGGCTACATCAACTTTTTTTACTTCTTCAATGATATTTCTGTCCCATTTGCTCCACTTATCGATATCTGGAATGAAAAGGTACTTTTTAGTAGGTGTTTCTATTTTAAAACCAGCAGTTTCTGAATATTCATCACGATGGGGTACTGTAAATGCGGTAATCTTATTTTCTGTTATATCGATAGGGTTATCGGCTTTAAGTTCGATAAGGTTTATATTTTTTAGCATAACGAGCTGGCTCCAAGGGCCGTTTTGAGTTAAGAAAGATCTGAATTTTGGGAGCACATAAATATTCAGGTTACGTGTAGCCATTACTTCTCTACCGAATTCCATTAAACCTGTATAATGACCGATATGGCCATGTGTGATAAATATACCTTCGGGCAAGTAAGGATAAACTTCATTCGTTCTTTTTCTGAAATCCTGCAGTTGGGCTTTAATATCAGGAGTAGCTTCAAAAAGCCACCATTTTTTGGTTTTAGGATCTACCAAAGCAAGTGAAACTACATTTCTTCTTAACTTTTCATCTTTCCATGCCATTTTACAGCAATTTTTCTGGCAGCCCATGTGCGGGTAGCCGCCATCCTGGGCAACACCGAGTACCATGATAAAAGAAGACGCTGGCATTTTCTGTGCCCAGGTTTGGATCGAAACCAGGAACAATAGTAGGTGAACCATTCTTGTTTAAAAAGGTATTAACGCCTACAATAGGATATTCACCTGTATGTTTAAGCGTTTCGTAATACAGACTTTCTTCCTGAATTTTTCCGCGCTGGTACATCGTTTCCATCGCACCCAATACCCCACCACGATCGTTGATGCGTTTAAATTCGGCAAGCACAGCATCTTCTACCAGATCGGTTAATTCTTCAATGATAAAGGCACCCTGCAGTGGGTTTTCGTTCTTGGCCAGGCCCAATTCTCTGTTGATGATCAATTGGATGGCCATGGCTCTCCTAACAGATTCTTCTGTAGGCGTTGTAATGGCTTCATCGTAAGCATTAGTATGTAGCGAATTACAGTTGTCGTAAATGGCATAAAGGGCCTGTAAAGTGGTACGGATATCATTAAAATCGATTTCCTGTGCATGTAACGAACGGCCAGAAGTTTGGATATGGTATTTAAGTTTCTGCGAGCGGTCATTTCCCTTGTATTTATTCTTAATAGCTTTAGCCCAGATTCTTCTGGCTACGCGACCGATAACGGCATATTCCGGATCGATTCCATTGGAGAAGAAGAAAGACAGGTTAGGGGCAAAATCATCAATGTGCATGCCTCTGCTCAAATAATATTCTACAAAGGTAAAGCCATTGCTTAAAGTAAAGGCAAGCTGCGAAATTGGATTGGCACCTGCTTCGGCAATGTGATAGCCCGAAATAGATACGGAATAGAAATTCCTTACTTTTTCATCGATGAAATACTTTTGGATATCGCCCATCATCCTTAAGGCAAATTCTGTAGAAAATATACAGGTATTTTGTGCCTGATCTTCCTTTAAAATATCGGCCTGAACGGTTCCCCTAACTGAGCTAATGGCTTTTGCCCTGATCTTGGCATAAATATCGGCAGGTAAAACCTGATCTCCTGTAAGGCCCAAAAGCATTAAACCCAAGCCATTGTTTCCTTCTGGTAATGTACCATTATAGGTTGGTCTCGGTATATTTTTTATGCGATAGATTGCATCAATTTTAGCTTCAACCTCTTTAGTTAAATCGTTTTCGATAATGTATTTTTCACATTGCTGATCGATTGCAGCATTCATGAAAAAGCCTAACAACATTGGGGCTGGGCCGTTAATGGTCATGGATACCGAAGTGGACGGCGCACAAAGATCAAAACCCGAATAGAGTTTTTTAGCATCATCCAAAGTGGCAATACTTACACCCGAGTTTCCGATTTTGCCATAAATATCGGGACGAATGTGCGGATCTTCTCCATAAAGGGTAACAGAGTCAAAGGCAGTAGATAGACGGTGCGCAGGTTGACCTAAAGAAACATAGTGAAAACGTTTGTTAGTTCTTTCAGGACCACCTTCTCCTGCAAACATCCGCGTAGGATCTTCGCCTTCTCTTTTTAAAGGGAATACACCTGCCGCATATGGAAATTCGCCTGGAAGGTTTTCGGTTAACAGCCACCTTAAAATATCGCCCCAATCTTCATATCTCGGTAGTGAAACTTTAGGGATATTCAGTTTTGAAAGTGATTCATAAAATAAAGGTTGTTTAATCTCTTTATCGCGGACTTTATAAATGAAAAACTCTTCTTTGTAAGCTCTTTTGGTATCTGGCCATTGGCGCAATAAACGCCTGCATTCGCCATCTAATTGTTCTTCGAAGAAAGAGTATGTTGCATTTAAGTTTTTTAACACCGCGTCTAGTGAAGACCCTTGTAGGAGGGGGGAATTAATATCACCAGCTAAATCGATTACACCTTTCAACTGGTACATTTTCCGGGCAATGGTAGCCTGTTTATCTACCCATTCGTTATACGTTTGGCTAGCTTCGGCAATTTCTGCCAAATAACGGATGCGATCAGGGGGTATGATGTAAATTTTCTCTGATTGATCGGAAGTGAGTTCCATTTTGGCTTTGAAATCCGTTCCGGTTTTTACCCTGATCTGCTCCATTAAGGCAACAAATAGGTTATTCATGCCCGGATCATTAAATTGTGATGCCATAGTTCCATAAACTGGAATTTCGTCATCCTTCGCCTCAAAAATATTGTGGTTGCGTTTGTATTGTTTGCGCACATCTCTCAGTGCATCTAATGCACCTCTTTTATCAAATTTGTTAATGGCTACCAGATCAGCGAAATCCAACATATCGATTTTCTCCAACTGTGTAGCTGCACCAAATTCTGGGGTCATTACGTATAGGGAAACATCACAGTGTTCGGTAATTTCGGTATCTGATTGGCCAATGCCTGAGGTTTCTACAATAATTAAATCGTAACCAGCGGCTTTGCAGATATCGATACTTTCCTGAACGTTTTTGGATAGTGCAAGGTTGGCCTGCCTGGTGGCTAAAGAACGCATGTAAACCCTCGGGTTATTGATGGCATTCATCCGGATACGATCGCCCAATAAAGCGCCACCGGTTTTTCTTTTGGAAGGATCGACAGAGATAATCGCTAAGGTTTTATCTTTCACTTCTACCAGGAAACGGCGGACAAGCTCATCTACCAGTGATGATTTTCCGGCTCCGCCCGTTCCGGTGATGCCTAAAATAGGAGCGGTGTTGTTTTTGGATAGTTTTTTTAATTCGTCTACAAATTTTTGTGCGCCTTCGGGATCATTTTCTGCAACGGTAATGGCCCCAGCAATGGCTTTAATATCTTTTGTAGGAATGGTTTCGAGCTCGTTAGTAATGCTGGCTTTGGTGATGAAATCGGTTTGGATCAGCATATCATTGATCATGCCCTGCAAACCCATCTTACGGCCATCATCTGGAGAGTAGATTTTAGAAATTCCATAAGACTGGAGTTCCTCTATCTCTGAAGGCAAGATTACGCCACCGCCACCTGCAAATATTTTAATATGGCCTGATCCTCTTTCTTGCAAGAGATCGTACATGTATTTAAAGTATTCAATGTGTCCGCCTTGATAAGAAGTCATTGCAATGCCCTGAACATCTTCCTGAATGGCACAGTTTACCACTTCATCAACCGACCTGTTGTGCCCAAGATGGATCACTTCAGCCCCTGAAGATTGGAGGATACGGCGCATAATATTAATGGTTGCATCGTGTCCATCAAAAAGGGAAGCGGCGGTTACGAAACGGATTTTATTTTTAGGCTTATATATTTCTACTTGTTGCATACGATAGGATTTAAAGGATCAGTGTGCTCAAACGACCAATCCTTGTCCAAATATATTTGGTATGCAAATGTACTAAAATAAGGAGTTTAAATAGCGAATACCCTATACCATTACGGCTTTTGGTTCAGCTATAAATCCTGCCCGAATTGCAGTAAATAACCGTTATTATCGTAAATGGCAAACTCCCTCATGCCATAGTCAAAATCATCTAGCGGATAACAGATTTCACATTGATCTTTTAAACTTTCCCAGAGGGTTTCTACCTCGTTTGTATTGATATAAAGCGAACCGCTCATAATTGATTTAGGGATATTGTGATGCTTGTTTGGAGAACAAAACATAATTTCGATCTCATCTTTTCGGAGGGTTAACCAAGTCAGATCGTCAAGTTTTACATCACAAGTGAAGTTTAAAACTTCTGTATAAAACTTTAATGTTGCTTGCATATCATGCGATTCGAGCATGGGTGTAAGTTTGGTTGCAATGTATGTTGACATGATCTAAAATAAAGAAAATAGGAAATTTTATCAAGTTATCGTCATTTCGAGGGATAATTTACTGCATAAAAATCATTACGGATGACAGCGTAATTTAAAGGAAATGACTCTCCTCAAATGGTCGTCATTGCGAGGAGGCTTTTTCAGCCGACGAAGCAATCTTACAACTATCGCTAGTAGCGAGCACTTTAAGATTGCTTCGTGCCTCGCAATGACGATACTTTTTAGGGACCTATCACTGTTGATTTAAAACAAAAAAACTATGCTGATGAGCATAGTTTTTTTGTTTTATTTATTGGTGATTTCGGTGATCGGTTCTCCAACGTTACCATTTGGCATTTGAATATGGAGTAGTGCCGCTAAGGTTGGTGCAATATCAGTCATGTAATGTGTTTTATTGGATGCTCCAGCTTTGATTCCCCAGCCCATAAAAACCAATGGAATGTGCGAATCGTATGGGTTCCAGTTTCCGTGTGTGGTACCTGTGCTACCACCGTTAAACCAGTTTGGTTGTAAAACATAGTAGATATCGCCGCTTCTGCGCGCATTGTATCCATTGGTAATCATCTTTTTCTGGATTTCCTGAAGTGTGCTTTGCGATATTTTAGCAATATCAACTGCATTTTGGAAACCGTCTAATCTTTTTAAGAATTCTACAGATGCCGATTTAATTACATCAAAACTTACATCACCTTTATCGGTTTTATCATGATCGAAAATGATCTGATTGTTCTGAGATTTTAAAACCACATTGTTTACTTTAAATTTATCATTTAAGTAAGCATTTAATTTGTTTGCGATATCACGGTCACTCACTACGCCCGAAGGCAATTTATTTTCTTGCATAAAGCCTGGTACATGCGCAGCACCATGATCGGCAGTTAAAAATACCGTGTAATTTCCTTTACCTACTTTTTTATCCAGGTAGTTGAAAAACTCTTCGAAATCTTTATCCAAACGTAAATAAGTATCTTCTGCTTCTACTGAGTTCGGACCATAAGCATGACCAACATAATCAGTAGATGAGCAACTTACCGCTAAGAAATCGGTAATGTTATCTTGTCCTAAATTTTCAGAAAGGATCGCTAATTTGGCAAGATCTAACGTGATGGTATTACCATAAGGCGTGCTTCTGATGGCATCGAAGTTTTTATCAATATTTTGGGTGAGCTGATGAGGGAATGTGCTCGCTTTGCCTTCGTATGCTTTCTCATCTGCTGTGCTATTAACATAGGTATTCATTGGATACAATGTTTCCCAGTTTTTTGCATAGAACTTGTTTGCCAATTTCAATTTATTGTAATCGGCAATCCATGTTGGCACTTCTTTCATGTAATAAGTACTGGTAATCCAGTTTCCGGTGCTACCCTGATACCAATATGCTGCATTTGCCGCGTGGCCAGCAGGAAGGATCGACCCCCTATCTTTTAATGAAATACCAATTACTTTACCTCTAAAATTTGTAGCTAACCTCAGTTCATCGGTTATGGTAGTGGTTAGCATATTTTTTGGCGACATATTTCCTTCAGAAGATGGGTTACTGCCTACAGTTGATACAGAAGAATCCTCTGTACAGTACACATTCTTTTTGGTTTCAGGATCGTACCAATCG
>NZ_JBFTRT010000353.1:0-8807 GCF_056399685.1 Pedobacter sp. 01N416 | reverse complement strand
GAAGTGGCGAGTGGAATTTTGGATGATGAATGCCGCTATTTCAACAGAAGATTTTTTACCCGGATACAAAAACAAAGACCTTATATTATTTTAAAATGGGCCCAAACCGCAAATGGTTATTTCGCAACAAAGGATGGTCACCAGAAATGGATCAGCGGCGCTTTGGCCAAACGTTTGGCGCATCAATGGCGTAGCGAAGAAGATGCGATCCTGATCGGCAAGCAAACTGCCATTATGGATAATCCGCAATTAACCGCTCGGGAATGGACAGGCAAAAACCCAATCCGCCTGGTAATCGACAAGAACCTTCAGGTGCCAATAACGAACCATATCTTCAATGCAGCAGCCAAAACCATTATCTTTAATGAGGTTAAAACTGATGTTATAGAGAATATCCATTATATCCAGATGGAAGATATGCACTTTTATTTAGCCCAAAAAATCGCCTTTCAGCTTTACCTGATGGATATACAATCGGTAATCATTGAGGGCGGCGCCAATATTTTAAATCAATTTTTAAATACCAACCTATGGGATGAAGCACGTATTTTTACTTCATCTGCCAGCTGGAGCGATGGGGTTTCTTCTCCAAACATTAATGGAAATCTGCAGGAAACAGTTCAAATCGGAAATGACAAACTCTCTATCTATCTAAACGACATCAAATAAATGATCTACATTATTTTAAGCATTTGCTGTAGTGTTACCGTAGCCGTTTTATTAAAGCTGGCAAAACGGTACCAAATCAGTATTATTCAAGCCGTTACCATTAATTATTTTACTGCATTAAGCTTATGTTTTCTTTTTTTTAAGCCCGATGTTAAACTGATCACCTCTACCGCACCGTGGCCTATTTATATTGCCCTGGCTATTCTATTGCCGTCGATATTTTTATTCCTTGCGGCATCGGTAAAAAACCTTGGCATTGTTAAAACAGATATCGCACWACRTTTATCGCTATTTATCCCGATACTGGCGGCTTATTTTATTTTTAAAGAAGATTTTAATAACCTGAAAATTATTGGTCTGGCGATTGGTTTTGTGGCTATTTTTTTAACTTTTCTTCGGAAATCTGATCAGGAAGAAAGCAATAAAGGAAGCCTGCTCTACCCCATTATGGTTTTCGTCGGTTTTGGGGTAATCGACGTCCTTTTTAAACAAATTGCATTATATAAAGAATTGCCTTATACCACCTCGCTTTTTACTGTTTTTTGCCTGGCGTTTATTGTTTCATTGCTTATTGTAATTTCGATGGTAATGGCTGGCAAAATAAAAATACAACTGGTAAATGTGGTTTGCGGATTTATTTTAGGCTTCTTCAATTTTGGGAATATCCTTTTTTACATGAAAGCCCATAAAGCGCTGGCAGAAAATCCATCTACCGTGTTTGCAGCGATGAATTTAGGCGTAATCATAGTAGGCACCTTAATTGGTGTTATTGCTTTTAAAGAAAAGCTGAGCAAGTTAAATTACGCAGGCATCATCTTCGCTATTGCTGCTATTATTTTCATTACACTATCGCAAAATGCTGTTCGATGATTCTTATAAAACCATCGAAAGTGCCTCAGAGGGTATCTTTCGAGATAAAGGAAGCAAATTTATTGCATATGCCTATCCTATCCGTAGTGAAGTAGAATTAAAGCCGGTTATCACCAAACTTCGCGCAGAACATGTTAAGGCCAATCATTTTTGTTATGCATATCGTTTAACACCAGATCGATCTGTTTATCGAATGAATGATGATGGCGAACCTTCGGGTACCGCAGGCAGGCCTATTCTGAACTGTTTATTGTCAGAAGATATCACCAATACATTAATTGTTGTTGTACGTTATTTCGGTGGAACCTTACTGGGTGTTCCAGGTTTAATTAATGCATACAAAACAGCTAGTGTTGAGGCAATTAAAGCAGCTTCGGTTATCAGCAAAACCGTGAATGATGTTTATGAAGTGCATTTCGATTACCTTCAGATGAACGATGTAATGAAGTTGAGCAAAGAGGAGAACTTACAGATTTTGGCGCAACAGTTTGATACCAATTGCATATTGAAATTTGAAGTCAGAAAAGCACAACTCAACCAGGTTTTAAGTAAATTTGATAAAATTGAAGGTGTTAAATTAAAATACCTGCAAACCGTTTAATAACCACAGATTAAAAGGGTGAACACGGATGAAATCTGAGTGAATCATCGAAATCAGCGGGCAAAATAAACCAAATATGAAAATATCCGAAAGCGACTTAATCATCAATCCTGATGGGAGCATATACCACTTAAACCTTTTACCGGGTGATATTGCTGATACTGTAATTACCGTTGGCGATCCTGACCGCGTTGGCGAGGTAAGCAAATATTTCGACAAAATAGAATTTAAAAAAGGTAAACGCGAGTTTATCACCCACACTGGTTATTTAGGCAAAAAACGCGTTACCGTACTCTCAACAGGTATTGGTACCGATAACATTGATATTGTTTTTAATGAGTTAGATGCCCTGGTTAATGTTGATTTTGAAACCCGTGAAATTAAAAAAGAGCTTACTTCATTAAATATTATCAGAGTGGGTACCTCTGGTGCTGTTCAACCGGATATTCCGATGGGAACAATTTTAGCTTCTTCTTATGGCTTAGGGATGGATGCCTTAATGAATTATTACCTTCAAAAATTATCTGGTGATGAACAGATTTTAATGGATGATATCAAAGCACACTTTGGGCATCTTAAAAATATCAATCCTTATTTAACGGCAGCGAGTGAAACATTATTGAATACGATTGGAAAAGACATGGCGAAAGGCATAACCATTACGGCGCCTGGCTTTTATGCTCCACAGGGTAGAATTGTACGTGCTAAAAACGCGGTTCCCGATTTTATTGGCTTGATTAATAGCTTTAAAAGCAATCAGCACCGTATTACCAATCTGGAAATGGAAACCGCAGGGATTTATGCACTAGCCAAAGTTTTGGGTCATAACGCAATTTCAGTAAATGCCATTTTAGCCAGTCGTGTAAATTTCGAATTTAGCAAAGAACCAAACAAAATTGTAGCGCAAGCGATAAAAATGGTGCTTGAAAGAATTTAAATAAAAATCTATTGAATGTCAGATGGTAACATCTGACATTACAGAAATCGAAGCGTGGTAGATTCAAGGACGATCACAGACTAAGGAATCTGGATGTCAATCGCAGCAATAAAAAGACAGCTATATCATAAATATAGAATTGTCATCCTGAGCTTGTCGAAGGACATGCTTTAGATGTCTTACAAGGTGTTTCGACAGGCTCAACATGACAAATTCAAAGCAAATTACAATTTATGATACAGCCTCTTATACTTTTCGTATCTTCTCCTTCATCAGTTCATTGCCTTCAGCATCTAAATAAGTACAGGTCATTTCTTCGAGGTCGGTTACCCATTTCTCTACGCCCGCATCTGCGGCTTGCTTGCAAAAGGTAAAATAATCGGTTTCTCCCTGCTGATGTATTTTCAAAGCATGTGTTAACTTACCAGCAGACGCTTCATCATTTATAATCTCGATGGTGAACATAATCTATCTGTTTAATGAAACTTTGTAAATTGTAGTTTGCGTGTACAAATCATCCGGTCTTAAAATGGTACTAGGAAAAGTTGGAACATTAACCGCATTTGGGTGGTGTTGTGTTTCTACACAAAAGGCTCCATAACTGTCATAATCTTTTCCACCTTTACCGTTTTTTACTCCTAAATATTTCGCTGTGTACAAATGGGCTACCGGTTCTGTGGTGTATACGCTTAAAACTAAACCACTTTCTTCTTCAATTGTTTTACTGGCCAGCGATAAATCGCCATAGATCTTATCCAAAACGAAAGTTTGGTCGTATCCTTCATCTTCATTCCAATCCTGCCCTATTGCTTTAGATTTCGTAAAATCCAATGGTGTACCTTCCACAGGAATTAATGTACCTGTTACCGAATAATTATCATCTTGCTCCAAATAATTTGAAGCGAAAATCTGTTGCTTATGGTTTTTGATGTTTCCACCCTCAGGCGCCAGGTTAAAATAACTATGGTGCGTTAAGTTAATGGCTGTAGCTTTATCTGTTTCGGCTTCATAACTTAAAATCAATTCATCATTTTCAGTCAGTTCGAAAGTTAAATCAATAACCAGGTTTCCAGGGAAATTTTCCTCTCCGTCTACACTTTCATATTGCAGGGTAACTGAAGGTTGAGGCCCATCATTAATTTCAACAATATCCCAAACTTTTTTATCAAAGCCTACTATACCACCATGCAGGGTATCGGTACCGGCATTTTGTGCCAGCTGATAGGTTTCATCATCAATAACGAGTCTTCCATTTTTTATGCGGTTGGCATATCGGCCAACAATAGCGCCAAAATAAGGATAGTTTGCCAAATAAGCAGGATCAAGGTATTCTTCAAAAGTATCGAAACCAAGAACGATATCCTGTTTTTCGCCTTTAGCATTCTTAACTACAAATTTGTTGATAATGGTGCCATAATTGAATATTTTGACATAAGTGCCTTTACTGTTGGTTAGTTCGATTGCGATAACTTCTTCGCCATCAATAATTTTTCCGGTAGGTATTTGCTGAACGCTCATAAATTGTAACTTAGGGCTTTTGTTTCCTAAACAAACATACTATTATTAATGCTTTTTATAAATATATTTTAGCCAAATGAACATTAACCTTGAGGAAAAATTTGCCGAGCAATACCATAAAAAAGCTGATGCCGTTTATTTTACCCCCGGGCGTGTTAACCTGATAGGCGAACACATCGATTATAATGGCGGTTTGGTTATGCCCTGTGCCATTACCTTGGGAACCTGGGTAGCCATTTCCTCAAATAACGATCATAAATTCAGGTTTAAAAGCTTAAACTTCGAAGTTCAAACTGAGGTAACAAGTAATACCACAAACGATAAAGATGGCAGCTTATGGGCCAATTACCCTATAGGTGTGATCAACGAATTTATTAATGATGGAAAAGAAATTAATGGCGTGGATTTTCTGTTTTATGGAAATATTCCAATCGGATCTGGTCTCTCCTCTTCAGCTTCTATAGAAATTGCCACTGCTTATGCTTTAAATACTTATTTTAATCTTGGTTATGATCAACTGGAACTGGTTAAAATCGCCAAACGCGTTGAGAATGATTTTATAGGCTTAAATTCTGGTATTATGGATCAGTTTGCAGTTGTTTTTGGCGAAAAAAACAAAGCGATTGTTTTAGACTGTGAGACCTTAAAATACAAAATGGTTGATGTTGACCTGGGCAATTATGTTTTGGCCATCATCAATACCAATAAACCAAGAGAATTAGCAGATTCTAAATACAACGAACGTGTAGCAGAATGCCAAACTGCACTGAAATTGCTGAACCAGGAAATAACACTTCATTATCTTTGCGAATTAACCGCTGAGAAATTTGCATTACACAGCCATTTAATAACAGATGAAACTATTTTAAACCGTACAACACATGTGGTCAAAGAAAATGATCGGGTTCATTTAGCGGCTAAAGCCTTAAACGGCGGAAACCTGGAAGAATTTGGCCGCTTGATGTATGCCTCGCACGAATCATTAAAAACATTATATGAAGTAAGCGGAAAAGAATTGGATACAGTAGTAGATTTTTGCACAGATTATGAGCATGTTATAGGTGCCCGTATGACCGGTGCTGGATTTGGCGGATGTGCAATAGCTTTGTTGGAGAAAGGCTTTGAAGAAGACTTTGCAAAACATTTAACCGATTATTACGTAGATAAAATTGGCTATCCCGCTGCGATTTACATTAGCGAAATTGGCTATGGGCCAATTAGATTATAAAATATTAACCACAGATTTGCACAGATAACCACAGATTTTGGTTAGAAAAATTTGCATTCTGTTTTTCATCAAGGTTAAACTTAATAAAAATATAGTAGACAAAAAACTGGGCTATCAGTTGATAATTATTTAGTTACGAACAAAAAAATATACCATCTGTGTTCATCCTGTTTATCTGTGGTAAAACATTAAATGTTAATGAGAAAATTAAAATTAGACGAGCTTAATCGTCCGGATATTGAAGCGTTTAAAGCACAGGAAAAATTACCTGTTGTGGTGGTGTTGGATAATGTGCGCAGTATGCACAACGTAGGTTCTATATTCCGCACAGCCGACGGATTTGCATTGGAAAAAGTTATCCTTTGTGGCATAACGGCTCAACCACCGCACCGCGAAATTGAGAAAACAGCGCTAGGCGCTACACAATCTGTAGATTGGATTCATTATACCGATACCTTACAGGCAGTTGATGCCTTAAGGGCCTTGGGTTATGAGATCATTGCAATAGAACAAGCCGAAAACAGTACCATGCTGAACACTTTCCAGCCCGATCAGAATAAAAAATATGCACTGATTTTTGGAAACGAGGTTGATGGTGTGAGCGACGAAGTGATGGCAAAAATTGATGAATGTATCGAAATTCCTCAATTTGGAACCAAACATTCCTTTAACATCGTAATCTCTGCCGGTATTGTTTTTTGGGATTTCTTCGCTAAATTAAGGTTGTAATCCATCTATTTTTTAACCACAAAGAACACAATGTTGATCAGACTTATAAAATGGAAAATTTATTATTAAAAAAACTTCAGGTTAAACCTAACTACACTGTTAGGGTAATAAATGCACCCGAGGATGCGCTTATCATTTTTGGTGAGGTCGATCCATATATCGCTATAAAATATACTGAAGAAGTTTATTTTAATGTATTAATCATTTTTACCACGAGCACAGATCAACTTAACCAGCAAATTGAAAGTAATATTTGCCATATTGATGCAAAAACTACTTTTTGGGTATTCTATCCCAAAAAATCTTCAAAAATCAAATCCGATCTTGATCTGATGAAAAGCTGGCAAGAGCTTAAAAAGTTTGGTTTAACACCCTGTGCTTCGGTTGCAGTAAACGAAACCTGGACTGCCCTGCGTTTAAAATTCATTACTGAAGTAAAGCCATCGGGCTTGAGAAATGATCATATTAAGACCAACGAATTTGGCGGATATATAGATCCAGTGAACAGAACTGTTAAACTCCCTGAAGATTTAAAAACCCTTTTAGAAAGCCATCCTAAAGCATTAGATTACTTTAACCAACTCGCTTACTCCCACAGGAAAGAATACGTACTTTGGCTTTTATCTGCGAAACAGGAAAAGACGCGTACAAACAGGCTCGAAAAAACACTGGAGATGTTACTGAACAATAAGAAAAATCCGTCAGACAAGTAGAATTTAAACTACTACACAAAGGTTCTTTTTAATTTTTTGTATAGAATACTATACAAAAATCAACGTGATTTCAGTTACGTAGTAATATTTTTGTGGAATTTATTTACCCTCCTAATCTTCTGATAACATGCTATTTGTAAGAAAAATAATGCTTTTGGCAGGGTTTTTTCTTAGTCCATGCAAAACAGTATGATGCAAAAACTGTTAAGAGACTAATATTTACAAAATAGAAAAACATGAATACAAGAATTACTAAATCAACAATGTTGATTGCTTTATTAGGTTTATCATCACAATTATTTGCACAGGAAACGCCAACCAGCACAAGCGCTGCAGGCCGTTTCTCTCCTACTCAATTCCGTACCTGGTCTATTGGTGTTCATGGAGGTTTATTAACCCCGAGAACTATTTTTGGCAATTCGAACCATCAATTTGAAACTCCGGTTGAGCACATCGGTTACGGTGGTTACATTAAAAAACAAATTTTACCTTCTTTAGGCATTCAAGCCGATTTCCTGGGCGGTAAAGTTGAAGAATTGAGATTGGCCAATGGAGTTGACGCAAATGGAAATACTACTTATGCTGCAAACACAGGTTATAAAACCAATATCCAATGGTCGGGTGCTTTATCTGCAGTTTGGAATGTAGCAAACATTAACATCAACCAAGAAAATGCAGTACTTATCCCTTATTTAAAAGCTGGTGCTGGTTATATGTCGTCAGGCGCTACCACAACTCCTAATACCAATGATGCCGGTTCTTACAGAGAAGGTTGGTTTGTACCAGTTGGTGCTGGTTTAAAACTAGGTGTAGCTAAAGGTATTAATGTTGATTTAGGTTACGATGTTAACTTTGTTAAATCGGCTAAATTTGATGGATTTAATGGTCCTACAAACGATAGGTTTGCTTATGCACACGCTGGTTTAGAGTTTGCCATTGGAGATAAATCAAAACCTCAGTTACAAAACTATAGCTCATTGGCCAATTTAAACAAGCAAACTGCTGAGGAAAGTGCTGAATTAAGAAGAGCATTATCAACCGCTGAGCAAAATGCACAACGCGATAGAGAGCAGTATGCTAAAGATCTAGGCGATGATGATAATGATGGTGTAGCAAACAAATTCGACAAATGCCCTGGCACTGCATCGGGTACTGTTGTTGATGGCTCTGGTTGTCCGATCAAAGTTCAACGTGAAGTAATTAAAGAAACCAGAGTAATTACTGAAGCTGACCGTAAAGTTGTTAAAGATGCGATTTCTAACTTAGAGTTCGATTTAGGTAAATCAACTATCCGTTCTAAATCATTTGCTACTTTAAATCGTGTTGCTGGTTTATTGGTTGAGAAAAACTTCAGCTTAAAATTAGCTGGTCATACTGATAATACCGGCGGTAGAGAATTAAACTTACGTTTATCTAAAGACAGAGCAGAATCGGTAAAAGCTTATTTAGTATCTCAAGGTGCAAATGCATCAAGAATTGAAGCTACAGGTTACGGACCTGACCAACCAATTGCAACAAACAAAACTGCAGCTGGCCGTCAAC
>NZ_JBFTRT010000352.1:0-5304 GCF_056399685.1 Pedobacter sp. 01N416 | reverse complement strand
GGCGTATACTCTGTAAATTTGTAATTAATCAAAAAACCACCAATAAGGAAAAAGGCAATTGTAGCAAACTTCCAAAATTGCATAGTAGTAATTTGTAGCCAAACATCAGTTGTATTGTTATATTTAGCCCCCCAAAGTATTGCAGAATGCTCAAAAACAATTCCTATCATTGAAATACACCGAATTGTATCAACGAAGTTAAAACTCTTTTTCTCCTGTGTTTGTAAGGTTTTTAATTCAAAATCCATTAAATAGTATAGGTAGATAAATGTCAAATATCTGTTAAAAAAAAGAGTTCCGAATTAATTCGGAACTCTTTTAACATTTATGTATGTAAAATATTACAGTTAATGGTTGTAAGTTAACATGTAGAATTTTATTCCCTCGCTGACATAACCTCCATATGATGTATTAAGCGTATTATAATAATGATCACCATTACCAGGCGCAAAGTAACTATAAACAGCCGACGTACCTGCTATACCAGCGCTTCCATAAACATAGCCAACTATACCCTCATAAGTATATCCACCATAATTTTGCTGGCTCGTTGTATAATAATGATCACCAGATGGAGAATTATGGGCAACATATCYATAAAGCGGGATAGTACCGGGTTTTTGAATCGAGTGAACATATCCTAGAACCTTTTCGTATGTGTAACCAGGCCTATCTTTCCTTATTGTAGTATAGAAATGATCACCACTTGTACTATAATATTGATATAGTTCCTCTACATCCTCTTCAGGTAGCGGAAACGTCGGATTTGGATGAGGTTTCATAAGAAGGTAAAAAGCGATTCCATTAAGTGCATAACCATCGAATGTCCCAGGTCCGTCAACGTAAATATAATTATTTGCAGACTGGCTTTTATGTTGATATACAGGTCGTGTCTTGCTTACCTGATTACTATAGACATAACCTATGATCATAGTTGGAGCGCCATAAACTGGATGAGTAGGTTCCGTTGAGTAATACTTAATTATCTCCTCAGTATCATAGTTGTGATAAAACTCATAAAGCGGAATAGTTCCAGGTTTCTGAACTTTAAAAACATACCCAATTACTCCAGCAAATATCTCATTACCAAGGTAATCTCGAGAGATAACAGGCCCTCTATAAGTTGTGTAAAAGCGTGTCCCTCCCCTCTCATTTGTATAGGAATATAATGGATAACTATCTGCGACTGGGGCGTCTATTGCTGGTGCTGGTGCTACATTTATTGTTGCAAAATTAACATTCGATGTGATCCACTCACCCCATGTATTAGTTGAGGAACTATAATATCTTATTTGTAAAAAGACATTTGACGTGTTAATTGATTCAGGTATGACACCCTGTATATATTTCACATTTGAATAATCCGAAACACTTCCCGTGGGTGTAACAAAATCGGAAGATGTCACTATGCGGAAAGTATTATTATTGTCATCCAACTCAGTGATATTGGTTACTCCAGCAATCAACCTTACCTGAGCATTTACCTCTTCCAATACCGCAGAGCCATTAACGTAAGATCTTGAGAGTGTGTATGAGGCTACGAAATAGCTATCTGTCCCACCATAAACTTTAATTTTTGAATTTTGTAGATAGGTGCTTTCAATAGAAAAATTAGAGATGGCTGGCGTAGCGTATACATTTAAACCTGTAATAAGTACTAATACTAAAAATATAATTCTTTTCATGTTATTTAGAATTTTTAAACTTATATTCATTAGCATTATTATATCTTTTCTGCATATCTTCTAGTGATTCTTTGAAGTTGGTACCTGAGATGTAGAATTCTTTTTTGTCTTTATCAAAAGAGATTTTTTCTTTTGGCATTTCAGTGGTGGTTGCAATAAAAGTAATAATCTCATTAATCTCACTTTTTTTCTCTATTGTGATAGGTTGATTATCGGTTTTTTGGTTTTTCTTACATCCTTGCAAAGCTCCGAACACCAAGTGCTTGCAATCAACAACTTAAAACAGGTTAAAATTTTTCTTTTCATAATTGTTTTTTTCACAAAAAGACAAAGAAAAAATATTAATTTTGACAACCCTTTATTATCATTATTTACTTATTATAATACAATAAGTAAATAATACAAATACATAGTCATTAACGCTTCTCAACATGTTAGATATAGGAAATACCTTAAGAAGGTATAGGGATAAATACAATTATACACAGCAATATGTTGCTGATGTAATCGGAATAAGCAGGGTTGCTTATCGAAAGTGGGAAAATAATGAAGTAGATTTTGCCATATCGCAATTGCATAAAATTGCTGGGTTATACAATATCCCGATTCATCAGATAATCATTCAATCAGATTTTGAAAAGCACAAAATAATTTCTCTCCAACAAAAAGGGCATCAATATCATTGATGCCCTTACTTTATTTTAACAGAGAACCGATTACAGTTTTCTAGCTACTTCTACTTGTTCGTAAGCTTCTACAATATCGCCAACTTCGATGTTATTAAAGTTCTGAATGTTTAAACCACACTCGTAACCTTTATTAACCTCTTTCACGTCATCCTTAAAGCGTTTTAACGATGCCAGTTCACCGGTGTATACAACAACACCATCTCTAACGATACGGATCTTGCTGTTACGGGTAATCTTACCATCCAATACCATACAACCTGCAATGGTACCCACTTTAGTAATTTTGAAAGTTTCACGAATCTCAACGTTAGCCACAATTTTCTCTTCGAATTCCGGATCCAACATACCTTCCATCGCTGATTTAATCTCGTTGATTGCATCGTAGATGATAGAATATAAGCGGATATCGATCTGCTCAGCTTCTGCAAGTTTACGTGCACCTGTTGATGGACGAACCTGGAAACCAATAATAATCGCATCAGAAGCCGAAGCTAACAACACATCAGATTCTGAAATCTGACCAACACCTTTACTGATGATATTGATCTGGATTTGCTCAGTTGATAGTTTCAACAATGAATCGGCCAATGCCTCGATTGAACCATCCACATCACCTTTAACAATGATGTTAAGCTCTTTAAAGTTACCGATAGCCAAACGACGACCGATCTCATCCAATGTAATGTGTTTCTGCGTACGTAATCCCTGTTCGCGTTGTAACTGCATACGTTTGTTTGCAATATCACGTGCTTCGGTTTCACTTTCTAAAGCATTAAATCTATCGCCTGCTGTAGGTGCACCTTGCATACCCAAAACCTGTACCGGTTGTGATGGGCCTGCTGATTCTACCTTAGCACCACGCTCGTTGGTTAATGCTTTTACACGTCCACTATAACTACCCGCTAAGATTGGATCTCCCACTCTTAACGTACCGGCCTGAACCAATACCGTAGTTACAATACCACGTCCTTTATCCAATGCAGACTCGATTACAGTACCTGTAGCTCTCTTATTCGGATTCGCTTTCAGCTCTAATAATTCTGCTTCTAATAACACTTTATCTAAAAGTAAATCAACATTTAAGCCGCTTTTGCTTGAGATTTCCTGCGACTGATATTTACCGCCCCAATCTTCAACCAAGATATTCATTACTGATAATTGCTCGCGTACTTTATCTGCATTTGCACCTGGCTTATCTACTTTAGTGAAAGCAAATACCAATGGTACGCCTGCAGCCTGTGCGTGGTTAATCGCCTCTTTAGTTTGAGGCATCACCGCATCATCAGCTGCGATAACAATAATGGCAATATCGGCAGCCTTAGCACCACGTGCACGCATCGCTGTAAAGGCTTCGTGACCTGGAGTATCTAAGAAGGTTACTTTTTTACCGGTTGGTGTAGTTACCATGTAAGCACCAATGTGCTGGGTAATACCACCTGCCTCACCAGCTACCACGTTTGCTTTACGGATATAATCCAGCAATGAGGTTTTACCGTGATCGACGTGGCCCATAATCGTAACAACCGGAGCTCTCTCGATTAAATCTGCCTCGTTATCTTCTTCCTCAATTACATTTTCTTCATCCTCATCTGGTTTAACGAATTGAATTTCGTAACCAAACTCATCTGCAACAATGGTTAAGGTTTCAGCATCTAAACGCTGGTTAATGGAAACGAACATCCCTAGACTCATACAGGTACCAATAATTTTGGTAACTGGTACATCCATCATGCTCGCTAACTCATTAGCCGTAACAAATTCTGTTACTTTTAATATTTTCGATTGAGATTCAAGCTCATTTGCAGCCTCTTCTGCATTCGATGCTACATCATCACGTTTCTGACGACGTAATTTAGCACGTTGTGCAAATTTACCCGATTTACCAGCACCACTTAAACGGGCAAGTGTTGCTTTGATCTGATCTTGAATTTCTTTCTCAGTAGGTTCTTCTTTAGGTCCGCTTGGTGTAGCGTTTCTATTTTGGAAACCTGGTCTGTTATTGTTGTTATTTCTATTTCCTTGGTATGGAGTTCCGCCTTGTCCCGCTGGTCTGTTACCTTGGTATGGAGTTCCACCGCCTGGTCTGTTACCTTGATAAGGTGTACGAGGTTGCCCTGGTGTACCACTTTGACCTTGGCCCTGACCTGCAGGATTATTTTGTCCTTGCTGGCCTTGACCGCCGTGTTGACCTGGTTGGCCAGGTGCTCCTGGAGTTTTTTTGCGTTTACGCTTACGTTTAGCAGCTTCACTATCGCTAGATGATGCTACCGGACCGTTTCTTCTATCCGGAGTTGTTGGTAAAACAATTTTACCAATAATATTCGGACCGGTTAATTTAACGGTACGTGCTTTAATTACTTCAGGCTCGTTGCTTACCGGTTTTGCTTCAGCTGGTTTTTCTTCCACTTTAGGTTGTTCAACTGGTTTTACAGGCTCAGGTGCTTTAGCCACTGGTGGCGCTACAACCGGCGCTGGAGGAGCAGGTGTTTCTTCCTTTTTAACCTCAACCGGTTTCTCTTCCACTTTAGGTTGTTCAACTGGTTTTACAGGCTCAGGTGCTTTAACCACTGGCTGTTCTACTACAGGTGCAGCAGGTGTTTCTTCTTTCTTAGCCGGACGTGTTTTCGAGTTAAAATCGTTTAAATCGATCTTCCCTACAATTTTAACCCCTGGCAATCCAGTTTCTTCAACTTTATCTTCTGCCTTAGTTTCTTTTACTGGCTCTACTGCTGCCGCAGGGGCTGGTGTTTCTGCCTTAGGGGTTTCTACAACCTTTGGTTTCTCTACCGGAGGCGTAAATGATTGAGCATTTTTAATTAAAATCTCTTCATTTTTCTCAAAATCGGTATTCTTCTTCGGCGCTTCTACTGGCTTTTCAGTCTCAGGCTCGTTGCTTACCGGTTTTGCTTCAGCTGGTTTTTCTTCCACTT
>NZ_JBFTRT010000351.1:0-5316 GCF_056399685.1 Pedobacter sp. 01N416 | reverse complement strand
CCTCATTTGCATCCCAATCCACCAAAGGCAAACGGCCGGTAAATTCGTGTACAGCTTTAAAACGCATGCCAATACCAGGGCTTATACTTCCGCCAAAATATTCCTTCGTGCTACTTAAAACATCGTAAGTAATACAGGTACCTGCATCAACCACTAAACTTGCGTTTGTTGGATGTAAGCCATTTGCACCCAAAATAGCAGCCCATCTATCTAATCCTAAAGTAACTGGCGTTTTATATCTATTTTGTACGCCGTTCGTCAACATGGTTGAAAAACGGATATACTCGGTATGCTTTTTTAAAAATACTTCTAATGGTCCAACTTCCTGGTTAACACTACTGATGATGGATTTCGCTGGCGAAAACTTCTCAATCAATTGAGCCAGGTCAAGTATCCCAATTTTATTGAAACGCTGATGGTGAATAATTTCCTTATCTGCAAAAACTGCAACCTTAACAGCAGAATTTCCAATATCAATGCTTAGCCTACGCATTTAAAATCTCCCACTGCAAATATATGTTCTTAGAAATTCCAATGACTCCATTTTTTATCCATCTTGATTAAAACTAAAAAAGCTTTAATTCTAAAATCATGCACAAAGCTATTAATCTTTGTCAAGTTTCGCTCTAGTTATTTGTTAAAAAAGGTTAAACAAACAGAAAATACTGTATCGAAAGCACAAATAAAACGAACAATGTTTCGTAAAACCAGCGTTTTTTGGCATTGCTAAAATAGTATGCCAACAGTACCGATCCTGGCGGTACACACAGCAAAAAATGCCAGGTCCTGAAATCCGGTTTGAGGTAAAAACTTGCTGCAGAAATAATAAACATGAAAAATAACAGCTGAAAACTCTTCCGTGTACTGATAAAACTCCTAAAGAAATTTTCCCGGAGCTGTAGTGATGCCAGTATGATAATTACCGTTACCGGGATCAGCACCAGGTAATCGTTATAGTTGATTTTAAAAACCGAAGGAAACTTATTGCCTAATGGTTTCCATATCTGATAAAACGAGCTTAAATTATCATTCCAATAATAAAATACGGCCAGAAAAAAGAAAACCGTAATAAAGCCAATCAAGCCAGCTACCCATTCGCGCCAATTAAACGACCTAAAAAGCAACAGTGCTAAAAAGATCATAAGCAACATGGCCATAAACGGAAAATAAATCAATGTTCCAATCCCAATAATCATCCCGATATCGAACACAGTGGTAATGGAGTTCGCACTTTTACCCAGTTTTAAAAACTTATCTATAATCCAAATCAACAGAAAGTTACATAACAATGCCGGACTTAGGATCATAAAAGGCATGAACAAACTTGTTCCTGTTACAAACATCAGCCCAGGAAGGAAACTGGGTTTGGCCAATAAATTATGATTGTTTACAACTCGATTGAAAATTAAAGCCTGTACATAAACCAAAAGTGCCGCGATAAAAATATTGGTATATGGCGTAAAGGCATTGTCTAAATCTATATTGATCAATAACCGGGCAAATGGCTCCAAAAAATCAAAGTTCAGCTTATCGTGCGTTTCATGAAAAATGGCAATACGCAAAAAGAATGTGTACGCCAGCAAGAATACGAGGTTAATTGGATTTAGTTTTCTAAACTGATTAATCATGCCTTTTTAAAGAGTAGGCAAAGTAAAGAAAATAATTTAATAGTAGCAGAAGAAAGACCAAAGCTTAAAGACTAAAGACCAAAGTTTAAATACCAAAGCGGAGGGCGATAAGCGTTGAGCGGAAGGACAAAAGTAGAAAGACCAAAGCTTAAAGACCAAAGGGAGGGTTTATGTTATTTATCCTATTAAAAGACATCCATAAATCTGTCAGGCTGAGCGGAGTCGAAGACCATTTGGTAAATAAAAAAGTAGAAAGACTGATGAGGAGGGGTCTATTCTTTTTTAGAAAAGCAGGTTCCTGTCTGTATCGGTTCCAGCAGCCCTGCCATCCGCTTTATCCCGATGAAAAATCGGGATGTCCGCTCCTGTCAGGTTTAGATTACGCAGTATTGTGCCACGGATTAGAACAAGCTAAAACCAAAGCTTAAAAGACTAAAGCAGGGATGTATATAGTTGTCTCTCTCTTAAAGATTTGTCAGTCTGAGCGGAGTCGAAGACCGTTAATAACCAACTAGTTTTGCTACGCAAGTAATCAACTAAAGCCACTGCTACTTAGATCTAATGACTAAATTCATCACAAATGATCCTTTGACTACACTATCAATGACATATTCCAAAAGAAAGGTCGTCATTGCGAGGAGGAACGACGAAGCAATCTTAATGCGCACGCTGGTAGCGATCGTTGTAAGATTGCTTCGTCGGCTGAAAAAGCCTTCTCGCAATGACGATAATCTGAGGAGATTTACTTTTTAATCCAACTGGCATTTATTGAATTTTATGAAAAAAAAATTATCTCTCAGGATAACAAATCATAGGCAAATTGACTTTGAACTCAGGACTGAAAACTCAGGACTAAACCCTCGCGTATTTCTTCACCATATCATCAATGATCTGCGCTGTTTCATCCGGAAAATTGAACTCATGTTTTTGAGGATTTTCTACCCAGTTTTTGATAATCGGCAACCAATTCCTGGTACTTCCCCAAATTACTGGCAAACCAAACTGTTTTAAGGCATAGGCATTACATTGTTGTTCAAACTGAAAACGCATAGGCGCCACCAGCAGTTTTTTCTTTAGATAAAGCGCTTCAGCAGGTCCTTCGAAACCGCCACCGGTAAACAAACCTTCGCAGGTGGCCAGGCTTTTATTAAATTTTTCGTTGTTAACAGGCTCTACAAAAACATTCCCTTCCTGGTAGGCAACTTTACTGTGTTTAGAAAAAACCTGCCAGGTAACCTCAGGGAGCTGAGTAAAAAGCTTTACCAAACGTTTATCGTCAATGGCTGGAAGATATACCGTATAATGTCCTAAATTTTCACTTTTCAGATTTCGGATCTCTGCCCTGATTACCGGGGTATGGATAAAAGTATCGTAACGGTCGAAATGAAAGCCAATGTGATATTTGGTAGGCGCATAACGGCTCAAAATCAACTTCCCCCAATCTAAAGTTCTAGGACGGGGTACTTTTTTAGATTTAAATGCAGCCTGATGGCTCAATGATACACATTCTATGCCCTGCAGTTTACAGGCCCAGGCGCTTACAGGTTCAAAATCGTTAACAATTAAGTTGTACTCTTTCAAAGGCAGCTGCTTCATATCTTTTCTAAATCGGAAAAGATTCATGTTCAGCCATGTTTTAAAATGGTCTACACCGCCTTTTTTCCCAAAGATAAAACTGAAACCATGCAATTGATATTTTACAGGCTGACTGAGTTTCACATCGGCCTGTGTTCCACTTACTAAAATATCCAATTCGCCATACTGCTGAAGTAAAGGAATAATTTCCCTCGCCCTGCTGATATGACCATTACCTGTTCCCTGTATTGCGTAAAGTATCTTCATTTATGCCCGAATATCTAAAATTATTGGGCAATTTCATATTTTATATTCTGTAAAAGAATATTTATGTCCAGTTTACTTTTTAAATCCTCGGCATCAGAAAGGATTCCTTCATCCAATTCGTCTTTTGTAAAATGTTGATGTTCGTACTTAAAAACCGTCCAGTTTTTATTTTCATACTCTAAAGCGGTTAAACTTTCCACCCAATCTCCACTGTTCAGGTAAATCACTTTTCCATCCTCGGTAACAATTTCACGTTGCTCAGCCTGATGAATATGGCCACAAACTACGTACTGATACCCTTTTTCGATGGCAAGTTCTGCCGCAGTTTGCTCAAAACTATTGATGAACTTAACGGCGTCTTTAAACTTTGCTTTTATTTTTTTCGAAAAGCTCATCTTCTCCCGCCTAAATGCGGTAAGTACCCAGTTTACAAAACTATTAATGAGGATCAGTGTATCGTAGCCAACCGCACCAAGTTTAGCCAGCCATTTAGAGTGCTGCATGGTAACATCAAAAACATCGCCATGAAAAAACCATGCCTTTTTACCGTCCAACTCTAAAATTAATTTATTCTGGAGATGGAAAGTACCCATTTCCATGCCATCAAATTTGCGGAGCATTTCATCATGATTTCCCGTTAGGTAGTGAACCTGAACACCCTCCGATACGAATTTCATCAGTTTACGGATCACCTTCATGTGCGATTCGGGCCAATAACTTTTGCTAAACTGCCAGATATCGATGATATCGCCATTTAAGATCAGCGTTTTGGGTTTTATGCTCTTAAGGTATTTTAAAAGTTCTTTTGCATGGCAACCATAGGTACCTAAATGTACATCGGATATTACGACTACATCGACATTTCTTTTATCCATAAACGGGAAATTTTAGGGGGAAGAGTCTTATTACCGCTCGATTAAAGCAGTTCAGAGATAGATTAGCTGTGTTACCACTCCTCTTCCTCATCGAGTTTTACCTCAAAGGGGCTAAAGAAATAAAGTACAACAATTAATAAACACACGGCAAAGAATGATTCTAACATATCATCTGATTTACATTACAAAGGTAAGACTCTGTATATCAAACAAATGTTACGACATTGTTAAATTATTATTCTATTCCGTTTATTGTTCATTAGCGCAATGGTTAGCTAATCGGTTAATGGCAAAGATTTAGGTTAGTTCCTTTTCATAGATCCTGAAACAAGTTCAGGAGGACGATCGCAAGTGTGAATGCTCAGAATCTCAAGGTGTGCAATGAATTCATATTAAAGATCTTTTGATTGCGCTATCATTGACGGATTCCAATAGAAAAATCGTCATCTCGACTGGAACGCAGTGAAATGGAGAGATCTATCTGGACAGATTTAGCTTCGCTGAGCCTTCGGGTTCTCGACTGCGTTGCACTCCGCTCGAAATGACGCGAGAAAAGAAGGGATGATAAGTTGCGGGGAGTGAACGACTTAGAACTAAAAAACAAAACCCCGCAAGATTTTGATCTTGCGGGGCGTAAATCTATTTAAAGAAATATTAAGCTTTAACTGCTTTCTTTTTCTTCTTTTCTTCTGAGTAAAACCCAAAACCTAATCCGGCCAACAACAAGATAGATCCTGCYAAAGAGATTTTCTCTCCGGTATAATATGATGTTGGGTGGAAAATAAACTCAAGTTTATGGTTGCCTGCTTCTAACTGCGCTGCACGTAAAACGTAATCAGCCCTGAAGTATGGCTTTTCAACACCATCGATATACATTTTCCAGCCTTTATCATAATAGATTTCGGAAAACACTGCGATTACATCTTTAGCGGTTGAGTATTCATAAGTTAAATGATCAGGGTTGTAGCTGT
>NZ_JBFTRT010000350.1:0-5316 GCF_056399685.1 Pedobacter sp. 01N416 | reverse complement strand
TATATTGCCATTGATTTTATTATTGCTGGATTTATTTTTTGTAATTCCTTTGGCGTTCAAAAGGTTTAATCCACCAAGTTCTGCAGCGGCCACGGTTAATGCTGCTAAACTTAAAAAGCGCCGGCGGCTATAATTATTTTGATTTTCCATTTGCTAAAATTTGTTGATAATTAATGTTTTACTCCGTTAGGTATGTCAAAATTAATGCGGATGGAAAGGGGAGATTAGTGTTTTCGGGATGAAATAGACAAATTAGGTTTTGACTTATACATTGTTAGCCCTGAGTAAGACTATAATTGAACTCAAAGGAATGGGTATCATTTTGTGCCGGCTATCGTGTTGATACATTTTCTATTGTTAGCCTTTTTATGCGTTTGTTAACTATTTTAACGAAACAGGGATCTTACCGAAATAAAAACACAATTCTTGTGCTGATTTAAACCTGGCATTGTCTGCTTAAGCGCCGAATCTGTCTGGTTCAGGCTTAAAAATGTTTAACTATAAGATTTGCGTGGTTACTTTAGGTGAAAAAAGAAGAGATATATGTGGTGCAGCCATCATATTTAAAAAAATATTATTTTTGATTATCCCAACCCACCTAATTAGCCTGGCTAAAAACTGATATGACCAAAAACCCTTTAAAGATTTCGCCTGCCATTATCTGGGTAAGTTCCATTTTTCTTGGAGTTTTATCTTCTGTTCCACAAATAGCAGAACATCATTTTAATGCAGCCGAAGCGGCAGTTAATGCTGGTATTACCTCGGTATTTGCTTTGCTGATGTGGTATTTGAATATTTACATGCTGTCGCGAAAGAGCAGTAGGCCAAACAAACAGGGGATTTCCTATTCCAGGTTATTTAAAAGCCTTTTAATTGGTATTGGTATTATGCTTTGCCTGGCGTGGATTCAGCAATTGATCCTTTCGCACATTAATTTCGGTCCGGTGATGTTGATGGTTGAAGTAAGGGGAATATTGATCAATTTAATTTTTTATATGTTCCTTCATCTGTTGCAACAAAATTACGAAAATCAACAGGTGAATATGGAATTGGAGAAAATCAAAAGTGATAGTTTGGGCGCGCAGTACGAATTGCTAAAGCAGCAGGTTAATCCTCATTTTCTTTTTAATAGCCTCAACACACTAAAGGCTATGGTAGAAATCGGCGATGAAGCGGCTGTCGATTTTATCCTTAAACTTTCTAATTTTTATCGATATACCCTCGAAAGCCGTAAATTAGACCTGATTCACGTTGCGGAAGAAATGGAAATACTCAATGCCTATTTATTTTTACAACAGGCAAGATTTGATGGTGGTTTTAGTTTTACTTCTACTTTAAACGAAGAAATATTGCACACTTTAATTCCTCCCTTTACGCTGCAACTGTTAATCGAAAACTGTCTCAAACATAATGTAGTTTCGTTGGATAAACCTTTGCACATCAGCTTGTATGCCGAAGATGGGCAAATTGTTTTGGAAAACCCTATACGTTTAAAAACTGCAGATAACAACTCATTGGGGGTTGGACTAAAAAATATCATGTTGCGCTACCAGCATCTTCTTGAAAAACCAATCGAAATTATTAACGATGGCCAAATTTTTAAAATTAAACTCCCATTAATTCATGAACATCATCATCATTGAGGATGAGCTGAAAACAGCTAAATCACTCGAAAATATAATTTTGAGCCTGAGGCCCGACGTGAAAATAGTAGGGCAGTACCAGAGCATCGAAGGATCGGTAAAAGCGTTATCAGAACAGCCACAGCCCGATTTGATATTTATGGATATTCAATTGGCAGATGGATTATGTTTTGAAATATTTAAACAGGTTAAAGTAAACAGTCCTATTGTGTTCTGCACTGCTTTCGATGAGTACTCGTTAGAAGCTTTTAAGCGTAATGGAGTAGATTATGTGTTAAAACCCTTTTCCAAAACAGATATCCAGGAGGCCTTTCAAAAGGTAGACGGCCTTCAGAATTTTTTTCAGCAAAAAGTAATCCCCGATTTAAGCAATTTATTGGCGAAATTGAGCAGTCCTGCCGGAAAAGAGAGCTTTTTAGTGTTTAAAAACCAAAAATATACCACTGTTCAAACCGAGAATATTGCTTTCTTTTACATCAGAAATGATGCTTCAACCATTATGTGCTTCGATAAACAAGAGTTTGCATTAAATCAATCTCTTGATCAGATTACAGCATTGGTGTCATCTAAACAGTTCTTCAGGGTTAACCGCCAATATTTAGTTAACTTTAAAGCCATTAAAGAAATAGAACATTATTTCTTAAGAAAATTGTTTGTTAAACTGGTGATTGAAACTCCAGATAAGTTGCTGATTAATAAGGAAAAAACACCTGCTTTTCTTTCCTGGATGGAAGATAGGTAAGAAAAATCAATATTTATCTGCTATTAGGTAACAAGCTTGGCCAGAAACGGATATCCGTTTCTGGCCTTTTTTGCTTTAAGGCGTGCTCGTAACTAATTTGTCTTATTTATCGGCTTCCTGTCTAGCTCTTCCACCAATTTGTCCGGTTCAGCTATTTTCCACCTAATTTCAGGCATACTATCCGCTTATTTTTGATAAAAAAAGAATAGAAATTATGAAAACACTAAAAAGAATAGCGATCGTAAATGCAGTCATTGTGGCGGTAATAGCACTTAGCGCATTTATTTGGGTAGGATCTGCACAAGAAAAAAAAGTGGAGCAGCCCGTTAATGGGAGAGGCTTTGCCGTTTTGGAATTATTTACGTCTGAAGGATGTTCGAGCTGTCCGCCAGCAGAAGAACTGTTGGCCAAAATAGAGAAAGAATCTAATGGGAAACCAGTGTATGTGCTTGGATATCATGTTGATTATTTTGATAATTTAGGTTGGAAGGATGTTTTTGGAAGTCAGGAAAACACAAAAAGGCAAAAAAAATATAGTGCTTGGTTAAACGCACAGGTTTATACCCCTCAATTGGTTATTAACGGCGCTCAGGAATTTATAGGCTCTAATGAAAACGACGTAAGAAATGCCATTAATGAACAGCTTCTGAATAAAAGGTATACAGCCAGTTTAGCCTTCGATACGAAAAGGGATGGGGATGTACTGAAAATAAATTACGAAACCAAAGGYACTCAGGCTAGCGACGATCTCCTTTTTGCACTGGTACAAAAGAGCGGTAGTACCGATGTACAGCGTGGGGAGAATGCAGGACTTAAATTATCCCACATCCAAATGGTACGGAAAACCTTAACACTGTCTCTAAAGGATGCAAAATCTGGAACTGCGGTATTGAATATCCCTAAAGATAGTAGTGCCGAAAAATGGGAAGTAATCGGAATGGTTCAGCATAAAACAACAGGCGCAATTTCAGCAGTAAATGCATCAACAACATTTTAATCATTTATCATCATGGAAAATCATCAAAATACCACAACCAACAGTTTATTAGTTGGATTGGCAAGCTTAATGTCGACACTTTTTCTGGTTAGCCCCCCATTTGAAAAAAATCCACAGCAATGTGAAATGGTGCAAAGCATCGGAAAGAAAAAAGAGAAAGGACTGGAGAATGAGCCAGTTGTATAACATAAATCTAGTTGCTAATTTATAAGCAACGTTTATTAGTTAGGAGGTCGCCATATATTTGGCGACTTTTCTATTTAAAAATAATTTGCGCTGTGCTTTAGCATCAAACAAAGAGATTAGTGACGCATTCACAGCCTTGGATGTTTAGCTGTTTTATAGATTACAGATGCTGTACCAGGTAAAATTTCTCACCAATAAAAAAGGCGCTACTAGCGCCCTTTTTATGTGAAAACTGATTTAATTAGAATTATTCAAACCTTAAATAGCAGTTAGATTAGAATAGTGGGTAGGATAAAGTTTTTGGAACATCAGGTAGGTTATTGTAACGATAGCAAAGGCTATAATGGCATCAGTAGTGGCTAGCGGACCGATCACAATTAGTTTTGAGCAGAATGCAAAAATGATATCAAAGAATATCCCTGCAAATACCCATTCTTTTAACCTTAACCATCTGTTGGGGATTAGTAGAACCACGATTCCGGCTAATTTAGCAACACCAAGTACATAAATAAAGTACGCTGGATATCCCAGTTTTAATGTAATGTCCCAAACAATAGGGTTTTTTGTGAGTTCACAAACTCCGCTGGTGCCAAACCATAACGAAGTTAGTGAGGCACCGATCCAATAAATGGTTTTTGTTGTTTTAAGTGTCATAATATTTTTTTTAAGTTGCCCAAAAATGTTGCATAAACATTCCAAAAACCAGTTGAATGGATCTGAACCAGACAAATTGAATCCTGAATTAGACAATTGAATGAATTTGTTTTTAAATATTAGTTTGTGATGCATTTTTAACTTAAAAGGCCCACTAATAAATGTGTAGATCAAAGTCAGATATTTGTTACGGATAAAATCCTCCTGAATATTTACTTTAGTTTCGATATTGGGTATTCGTTTACGGTTTATTGATCGTATCCGCCAATATTTTTAGAAATGAAATCAAATTAACACCATAATTAATCAACTATGTCGAATCGAAACAACGCAGCCGATACTACTGGAGCCTTAACAGATGCTGGGATAAGCCCGGATAAGAAAACATTTTTACAATCACTCACCGAAGATTGGTGGGCTGTTATATTGGGAACGATTATTATTGCCACTGTACTTTATTTAACCAACAATGGTACTGTAATAAGTTTACCTGCATTTAAATGGGCAACCAGTGAAGACCTTTTGGGTAAAATATTATCAGCATCCAACTTATTGTTAATTGTTGAAATGGGGGCAGTTTTTCTGGCCTTAGCTTCGGTAGCGATAGGTTTATCTGGAGGCAGTGTTGCGCGGTTTGCTGGCGGTTTTGCGCTCATCTATTTTTTAGCTATCGTTTCTTTTATTATCGGAGGCAATAAAAGTGTATCCTATTTTGGGTTAGAATATGTGGTATTTGCATTGCTTATCGGTATCGCATTGGGCAACCTGATCAGGTTGCCATCTTGGCTAAAAGAAGCAGTACGGTCTGAGTTTTATATTAAAACAGGTTTGGTGATATTAGGAACCACTATTTTATCGGCCGATCTGATCAAAGCTGGTTTACCCGGTATAATACAGGCCGTTATTGTTGTTACTGTAGTTTGGTTTTTTTCGATGTGGTTAAGCCGCAAGTTAAAAGTAGATGATGAATTTGGCGTAATATTGGCCTCAGCCGTATCTATTTGTGGTGTTTCTGCAGCAATTGTTGCTGCAGGCGCTATTAATGGTGATAAACGTAAATTATCTTATGTAACCACGCTGGTATTGATTATGGC
>NZ_JBFTRT010000349.1:0-5333 GCF_056399685.1 Pedobacter sp. 01N416 | reverse complement strand
GCATTGCCATACATATAACTGTTTATGGTTGGTCGTTGATTCTGGTCTTTTCGCGATCCGCTAATCGATTCTTCCATGCCATCCTTAACATCATGTTGCCAGAACAGGCCGTTTTTAAGCTGTCTTTCAGCTTCCCATTTGGCGTAATCTTTATCCAGCGCTGGCAAAATTTCCTTCAAAAATTCTTGATCGGGTTGTACCAGATAATTCTGATAAACAGCATCATCAACCCAGCTGCTAAATTGATGGAAACGTTGTTTCGTTTGGCCAACATCGGCATGGTAAAGCCAGAATTTGATGTAATCTTTTAAATAGCTATTATCCTTTAACCACCTGCCCTCGTAAATATGGTGACCTAATGCGCAGCTAATGGAATTATATTTCCCTGCATGTTTAACCGGTTCGATAAATTCAGTGAATATAAAACCATCAGGCGTTTTAACCAGGTGTTTGCGGTAAGTCCACCAGCGGTAATAATAGTTTTGCTCCAATACCGAATCTGGGCATTCGAATAAAGGTACCTGCTCAGCTAACCATGTAAAGGCTTCGGCATTGGGCACATGGTTTTTTACCGCCTCGGTGTCGATAGAATTGAAATAAGTAACATATTTCTTCAGCTTTTCGGTACCCAGAATTGATTTCTGTTGTGCAAAGCCTGTGATTGTCAATACCGACAATGCTGCTGTTGCAATTAAATTTATTGTATTCATCATTATTCAAATAACCAATCGATGTCTTTTCCTCTACCATCTAAACCTGCATTAAAAATCCGCAGTTCCTGTTTGTCATCAATAAACCCTAAAACCAGGCAGGCCCCTTTACCTAAATTTAAAGTATGTGTTCCTGCAGGGAAAGAATAAGCATGAACATTTACCGGTGGAAAACCATAAGGCACCAATGCATTCGATATCTTGATTTCAGACTGACCATAGTTATTGGCACTCGCATCTGTTTCCAGCTGTGGAGGAGCAAGATATTGAGGATCTTTCTGATTAAAAAAGCCTATCAGCAATTTTACAGGTGCTTTGGTGCTGAATCTAATTTCTGTTCCAATTTTAATTTGCTTTTCCTTTGTCAGCTTAATCCCCCTTAAACCCACCAACTGCGCTGCAACTTCTTTAATCTTAATTGCAGTATCTGCGAAAAGTGGTGCATCTTTGGCTATCACATAACTTTCTGTTTCATTTAAGACTTTAACATCAGCAGCTTTGTAAGGCACAATTGCAGTTACCGTTCCCTGTTTTATTGATTTCAGAGAATCGATACTTCTTTTAAAATGATTGAGCTCTTTGGCGAAAACCGGTAGCATCTCTTTCCAATGGATAAAGGTTTTATCCACACCACGCATCGGGATTTTCCGCTGTTTGGTTTGCATACTATTGGCATACAGGTAACTGTGTTCAGTCAATTTAACCAGTTTAGCATAATGATCTACGCTTTTTTGGAGAAAAGGCAATGCCTGCTCTAAATCAGCTACCTGGTTCGAATTTTTATACCGCAATATCCACAGGGCTGCCTTAACTTTCTCAGCATAAAAATTAGCCATTTCATCATAACAATAGATATCATTTCTAAGCCGCTTAAACTCTGCAGTATCTTTTGTTATACTGGGTGCAGCCTCATTAATAGATTGAATGGCTTTTTTGCCATGTTCAACCACTTCGCGTGCCACCTGAACCGGGGTTTCACCAATATGGCCTTGTTTCTTCCATTCTTTTTCGGCGTATTCGATAATCATTTCGCCTTCTGGGGCTTCCGATTCGTACATTAATGTAAACAACCCATAACGGAACGGATTAATGAGCTGAGTCATCAGCATGCCCAGGGTTAACGTTTGTCGGTTACCATCGGTAATGCCATACCTGCGCAAAAGTTTGGGTGATATCTCACCCGATTCTTCATAGGCATTCAGAATAGCTTTACCTCCAGTTAAATTAGCACCATATTTATTAGCCAGCTCATTTCCCCAATAGTTAATTTCTTCACTACGGTCTCTCTGCGAATTCCACGAATATCTTGCCCATTCCTTGTACCAGATCCAATCGCGGTCTACCTCCAATAACCTTCCTTTTACCTCATCAGCCGAATAAGGCCAATCCCAATAGCTGGCTTGAGGATATAAATGCAAGCCTTTTGCACCATAAATCTTGTTCATCGCCTGAACTGATTTCTGGATAAAGTCTGCCGAACCGTAGCGAAAAGGCTCTAAATTGGCTAAAATATGCACGTTAGAGATATTGATCGTACCAATAGCAGCTAATTTCCTGTTTAGATCTGCCCATGCCCCACGCGGGGTATAAGTAGTTAAAGCCTCACCATTAAACTTATTTTCGGTATATAGATTTTTATAAAAGGGCAGCGCTGCTTTCATCACACTTGGTGCGTCGGTATCATGTGCACGCAGTACAATCGGGGGTTCTTCCTTAATGCCGGCTGCTTTTAATCCATCTTTCACCCCGGGAATAATCGTTTTGGTAAACCAATCAATATCATCTTGACCAACACCCTCCATTGCCTCACCCAAAGCCACCATTAAACCAACGTTTGGGTACTTCTCTACAAAGGATGAAATCGATTTTCGGGTATAATCGGCAATTAAAGGAATAATCGGACGGTTCCGATCTTGTGTTTTCAGGCCATGTTTATCTGCAAATGGTTTAGGAATAATAATATTATAAAACATCTGGATCACCCAAATGCCACGTTTGTCAGCTTCTTTCGTTAAAAACTGGAAGATTTCTTCGTTCTTTTTTAAAGTAGCATCATCTACCTCTACTGCATAAGGATAATCTTTTAAGCGCAGTAGCGACGAAAAAGGGTGCCCATTCCATAGATAAAGTGAGTTATAGCGGTTTTCGACCATCATATCCAGGTACTTAATCCATAAAGCTTTATCATAAAGCCAGGGGAAAGTTTCAGGGGTATAAGGATATTCATAAACATCATGGCCTGGCAGGTAATCTGGTTTCTGCAGACCGATACAGGTACCTCTTAATACCATTTCAGGTTGATCGGAAAGTGCTATCCGTATAGGTAATTTACCCGTGCTGCTGATCTGATCGGCCAATTCTATACAGCCATATAAAGCACCGGATGCATCGTTGCCAATTACATAAAGCAGCCCGTTTTTCCCCGTGTAGATATGAAAGCCTTCTTTTTTAGCAACTGAGATTTTATTCTTGATTTCTAGCGGAAGGTGATTGATAAAAAGTTTATCAGAAAACACACCAATTGCAATAACATTGTTATTTGCGGTAAGTTTATTCTTTTGTTCGATTTTGGTCGAATAATTTAATTTAACTAAAGCTTTTAACAATTTTTCTGCGCCAAAACGCACACGAATATGATTTTCTGTAGAAATTACAATTGTTTTTTGCGCGCGCTCAGTAGCGTTAGAAAATGGTACAGCTAAAAAATAACAGGAAATAAAAATCAGAAAATTTCTCATTCAAATTGGCTCTAATAACAAAACCTATTTTAACAGGTTTTTTATGTGATATTTGGTTAATACTATATTTAAATATAAATATATTATTCAAATATAAGTAATAATACCGAATGGCTTTGTAAAATTTATGCAAGGTAAGGCTATTGGAATAGCCGGAATAACATATGACAATATCTGTTAATATTTAGGCAAGAAGATAAAATTTTTAATCAAGAATATTTATTTTATTTGTATTCGTATTCTAATCAATTATAATTTATAATCATATACATGTTTTCACTAAAAAACAAAAAAGCCGTAGTTACAGGCGGGGGAAGCGGCATAGGAAGAGCTATTGCAACTATTTTAGCTAAACAGGGCGCTGAGGTGCACATCATCGAACTGGGGACTGAACACGCCCAGGATACTTTAGATGAAATTAAAACAAATGGTGGATCAGCATTCAGTTATGGATGTGATGTTTCAGACCATAATGCAGTTCACGAAGTTTTTAAGCAGATCGGAAATATCAATATCCTGATTAATAACGCAGGTATTGCACATATTGGCAAAGCTGATACTACAGAAGAAGCTGATTTTGACCGTGTTATGCGCGTAAACGTAAAAGGTGTTTATAACTGTTTGCATGCAGCTGTCCCACAAATCCGTTTGTCTGGCGGAGGTGTAATTATCAATATGGCCTCAATTGCGGCATTAGTTGGTCTTCCAGATCGTTTTGTTTATAGTGCGGCAAAAGGTGCGGTAAAAGCAATTACCATGAGTGTGGCGAAAGATTATATTGGTGAAAACATCAGGTGTAACTCTATTTCGCCTGCACGGGTTCATACGCCCTTCGTGGATGGTTTCTTACAGAAAAACTACCCGGATAATATCCCTGAAATGTTCGAAAAACTTTCTAAAACGCAGCCTATCGGCAGAATGGCCAAACCAGAAGAGGTTGGTGCCCTGGCTTTATACCTATGTAGCGATGAAGCTTCATTTATTACAGGCTGCGATTACCCAATTGACGGTGGATTTACTACCTTAAACAATTAATAAATATTTTCAAATACAATAAAGCATTTTATAATGAAATTAATACGATTTGGCGAAACCGGAGCTGAAAAACCTGGGGTAATTATAAACGATAATTATTTCGATGTTTCTGCATTGGTTAGAGATTATAATGAAGAATTTTTTGGTGGTGATGGTTTAGCGCAATTAAAGGCTGCTATTGCATCGGCTGATTTACCACAGGTTGATAAAGGTGTACGCCTTGGTCCTGCTTTAGCCCGTCCTTCAAAAATTATCTGTGTGGGCTTAAACTATAAAGACCACGCAGCAGAAACCAATGCTCCTATCCCTTCAGAGCCCATTTTGTTTTTCAAAGCTACTTCAGCAATTGTTGGACCTAACGATGACCTGATTATTCCAAAAAACAGTAAAAAAACCGACTGGGAAGTGGAATTGGCCATTGTGATTGGTAAAAAAGCGAGCTATGTTGCTGAAGAAAATGCTTTAGACCACATTGCTGGTTATGTTTTGCATAACGATTATAGCGAGCGCGAGTTCCAGATTGAAAGAAACGGACAATGGGTAAAGGGAAAAAGCTGCGATACCTTCGCACCTATCGGACCATTTATTGCTACCCAGGATGAAATTGCCGATGTGCACAATCTTCGCCTTTGGTTAACGGTAAACGGAAAAACCCTGCAGGATGGTAATACCTCAAACCTGATTTTTAATGTTCCGTTTATGATTGCTTACATCAGCCAGTTTATGACACTTTTACCAGGAGATGTAATTACGACGGGAACACCGGCAGGCGTAGGTTTAGGTCAAAAACCTGAACCTTGGTATTTAAAAGCTGGTGATGTGGTAGAATTGGGTATTGATGGCTTAGGCT